>JAFVTX010000034.1 GCA_017503015.1 Fibrobacter sp.
CCACGGCGACCACTTCGACGCCGAGACGCATCATCTCGATGATGACTTCCTTGCCCAGCTCGCCCGCACCGCAAAAAAGAACCTTGGTGGCGCTAGAACTAAGAGGTGTACCGATTTCAGCCATAAAAACTCCTTGGTTTGCGAGAAATATAGTTATTATAACATAAAAGGGGGAAGACTCCCCCTGTACAAAGGTTCAAACAGGGTCTTCCGCAATATCATTCAGGTCAAAATACATAAGGCGAGTGTGCGGATTGTCGTCTTTGGCATTCATACGGACAAAACCGTTCTTTTCATAGAAAGGAACGGCATTCAGGTTGGCATCTACCGTCAGGAACCTACAGCCAGCATTGCTGTCCAATGCAGACATAGACTTGATAAAATCAATGACAGTCGTTCCAATTTGCTTTCCCTTGACGGAATTTTCTACGCCCAGCCTGCACAACTTGACCGCAGGATAGCTTTTAAGCCGTTTCTCGTTTGGAAACCCTCGTTTCTTGCGGAAACGATTGAATTCCGTTTTGTCCTTGAAATCGTCCAAAGCCACCTTGTCGTTTGCAAGGCTGCAATAGGCATAAACCTTGCTTGCATCGTTGGAATCAACGCAAGCATAACTAACGGCAAGCTTTTGCCTTTGGTAAGCCGAGGCTCGGTTGAGAATGAAATCGTTTAAGTCGGCATCACCGCAATCAAAATGACTAATAGCCTTGGCCTCGCGGAGCCTAATAAAATCAAGCCTATTCTTGTCTATACCGTTCTGAAACACGGATCATCACCTCCATTGGCCGCTTCGCGGGCACGCATTTTAGCCATGCCTCGCTCATAGGCTTTTTTCATGAACTCGTAATTGCGAAGACGACGTTCACGAATTTCTGGAGGTTCGGTGCGCCGTTCCTGCATACGGGCTAAAAAACGGCGAGCATCCTCACCGTACAAAATCGGAGTCTCTCGAATTTCGCGAGCCATAGTTCCTCTTTTGCTTTGTCCATATGGTAACAGGCGTAGGCCTGGGTGGCAACCCCTAGTGGTTCCTACCTAAAATATACTTTATCCTCTTTGCAAAAACAAGAGGTCGGCCCGTTTTTCGATTATTTTGCAAACAACTGTTGCATATTAAACGTTTTTAACCCTAAACTTTTACTTTATCGGTTTTTCCACAAATCGACGAATGGAATCAGAAATCCGCAACACATCTTGCATAGGCATTTTTTCTTTTTCCCTGTCAAACAATCCAGCAAACGCGCTGTCATTAACAATCCAAAATTTTGAAAAATCTTTATTTACGTTTTTTACATAAGCGCCAATCATTATGCCTACCCTGTAAACGGGAATTCGTTGATTAATCCATTCGTAGATTTTATCTTCTAGCCATTTTCCTTGGGAATCTATCTTGTCCATTAGGTCTTTTTTCAATACGCCAGTACTATCAACGAGTTCGCCATCCTTAAATACAAAATCGGCTTGATTATATTCTCGGTCAGGCAATGACCAATTTTTAGAATCAACTGTAAATATTCCCTTTGTGCTTATGATAACATGGTCTATGTTAAACTTTACAATTTTACCGTTGTTCTGCTTTTCACAAACTATGTCATGGAAAACAAATGTCTTGTTAGAGGAAAATTTCTCCAACATGGACCCTACATATCTTTCACCATCCAAGCCTTTTCTGTAATGCCAAATTTGTCGATGCAGCTTCTTTATTTTGAAAAAAGCTCTAATGGAGAATACAACTAGTAGGATTAAGAGAAAAACAACCGTAAGAAGCTCAACTTTCAGGAGACCAATATAAATCATCCAAATGAAAATCGTTGCGACAAAAATTACTATTGGCAATAAAAGTATTTCTGTAATTTTATCATACAACAGATTTATTTGATTCTCAAGAGATTCCCCTTGCACATGGGTTCTAAAATGTTGCTTTCTGTTCATTGTAAAAATGCGGCTTAGGGTAAAGTATTTTTAATTATAATTCATTTTTCAAACTTCACGTCTTCCGTATGCTTTCGGGGACGCACCACGACCGTGCCCGCAATTTTATCGTGCCAGCCCTGTTTTTTTGAATCAAACGCAACCCAAACAAATCCTAAACATAAAGGAATTATGGATATAAAGTATGCAAAATACCTTAAAACCAATTGTCCTGTCGTCGGTGCTTTCCCGCTTTTTGCGTCAACAATTTTTGCAGACAACAACATTTTCCCAGGAGTCGCTTGTTTAAGACACCAAAACAATATAACGGCTACAGCAGGAAAAACATAACTCATTACAAAGTCCACAGGCCCAGCAACAAAATCTTCACTAATCCAATAATCGAATCCGTAAAAAAGCGTTAGTATGGGGAAAGTAATCAAACATTCAAGAATACCATCTACCAGGGTCGCTCCAAAACGAGCCCAAAAACCAACATATTCCAATTCATATTCTTCTTGCATTGTAACCTCCTCTACTTTATCAGACAATTGTCGCCTTGGACACCCATTATATTACCCCCATCATTTATTGTACAAATGACAGAAATTCTTTGGCCTTTATTTAACATGGACAAGTTTTTCTTTTCCTTTTCGGGAAAGATAGCATGAACAAAGTCAATGATATCCAAAGGGCCACCGCACGAATTAATATAAACAGAAAGAATTCCTAATGTATTGTCTATATTCGCAACGCAACCAGAAATTTCAATTCTTTTTCCATTGAACATCTCACCTGCTCTAATTTCGTTGTTTTTGTATTCTGATAAGATTTGCTTAGCACTTATGCTAGTTACAGGAGTCTTTGATTGCATTAGCACTTCTGCTTGAATGGGTTTGGACTTCGAATTGAATGTAAAAGAGTTCTTTTCTATAATTACAGCCAAAACAAGCAAGAGTATCAAAAAACCAACGATTCCAGCACATATATAAACCTTTGCTGATGATTTTTCTTCTGGTAAATGCATGTGCTGTTTTCTTAATTCTTTTTGCGGAGTACCACAAAAAGGACAAGTTTCATGTCCTTCACCGATTTCTCTTGCACATCTTAAACAGTATTTCATATCATTCCTTCTCCCAGGCAAGGACGGGATAGCCGTCGTTCAGGCCGCTGTCATAGACAAAGTCGTCGCCGAGGAGTTTGGCAAAATCGGCAGATTTCATTTCGGTCTCGGTCTTGGGAGTTGCCACGCCCCCGCCGTTGTTCTGGCCGAAGGGTTCCTGGTTGCCTTGTTTCAGGTAATAGTAATCCGCCATGGTGGTATTGTAGTTATAGCCTATCATCAAGCCTACAAGGGAATCGCCATCGACTTTGCCAGTGGAATAGGCGGAATTGGTTACACCTTCTTTGTTGTAACTAAAAATGCCTCCAACATAGGTTTTTCCATAAATATCGCTTCTATTGTATAAAGCACTTGATTTAATGTAAGCGACAGATCCGACAATTCCAGCAACCCCATATTCTCCTTCAACATTCGCAACATTACCTAATAACGAAATTGTTCCAGAACAAGCCATCCCTAAAACTCCACCTACATAATAGAGACCCTTTACAAGACCCTCATTTTGAGATTTGCTTAAAGATCCACATTGAAAACCATTTTCCAAACAACTATAAGATGAAGTATTGCTATGGTTATTAATGTAGGGATTACCGCCACAACTCCCTGAAACGCCTCCTACAAAATGAGAGCCATTTATTTTTCCTGAATTGCTTAAATATTTAACATCATTTTTTGATGAACTTCCAATTCCTCCAAATATACCGCCAACATAACCGAATCCATCAATTGAGGCAGTATTTTTCAGCGAGTCTGCGGTGACATATACGGCACAACCAGCTATTCCACCAACATTATTTTTACCTGAAACTATTCCCTTATTCAATAGATTCTTCAAGATAGAGTTATCTCTATAGTCTTTTCGATTAGAATTTCCTACAACTCCGCCAACACAATCTTCAACGCCAGACACACTGCCGTAGTTAGTCACTTTTTGAACTATGCCGACATTATAACCAACAATGCCACCAGTCTGCTTCCCACCCGTCACCCAGGAATCCGCCACCGTCACGTTCTGCACCGTTCCGCTGCTATTCCCGAACAACCCGTTATGGGAACTCGTGGTATTGATGAACATGCCGCTGACTGTGTGTCCGTTGCCGTCAAAATTGCCCGTAAAGGCGACGCTGGAATTACCTATGGGCGTCCACTTGTGGAGCTTGCTAGAATCTGCGACCAGGGCGCCCTTGTCATCGATGACCTTGCCATCGTTCAACTTGATGTCGGCGGCCAGCTTGTAATACTTGCCCTCGTATTCCTTCTCGTTTGCCCCGACGATAAAGGCAAGTTTTGCCAGCTGCTCGGCGGTCACGATGATATAGGGGCTCAGTTTGGTTCCAGAGCCGCAGGCGAATTCCTTTGCCGTGGTGCCGTCCCAGGGCTTGCCCGGTTCCCCAACGCAGTCCTTGTCCAGCACGTCTTCTGAACTACCCGAACCCGACGAGCCGTCGCCAGTCCCCTTGCTATCCGAACTCTCCGTGGCAGAAGCTTTTTCTCCGTCATCGTTAGAAGACGCCGACACCGTCTGGGAGCAGGCGGCAAACATTGCCGCCATTCCGAAGATTGCAAATAACGCCTTTCGCATAAAAACACCTTCTAGCCCTTTCGACTTGCAATTCTGGGCTACGTTGTTCGTTAATATATATTATTCAAAATGAAAAAGGGAGATGCCCCGTCAAGCGGGGCATGACAAGATGGTCGGGCTACGCTCGCAATAACACGAAAAAAGGGGTTTTAGGGGCGCAAGCCCCTAGGAGAGGGGGAAGCGGATGATACGGCTAGATGGCGGGTCGCGGCCCGCCATGACGTCGTAGCAGGAGCGAGGGGGAGGCCTCCCCCACCAAATCAAAAAAATGCAAACAACTGTTTGCCGTTTTTAGCAAAAATTCGCTTTTTGCGTTTTTCGTTTGTAGATTTGGCAGTCTTACGAAAGCCTCGGCTTTCCAGTCCAGCCCAGCTTTTCGCGGAGGGCGCCCACAAATCCGGTATGGCGCATGCGGATAAAGGTGGTCACCGCCTTGCTTTCGGCAAGAACCACATGCTGTCCGGGGTTCATCTGGTAGGTGAAACGCCCATCGAACACCAGGTCCAGGGGGCGGTCCACCGCCGAGGCAATCTGGAGTTTCTTGGAGGTGAGGGAAAGCACCAGGGGCCGCACAGAAAGGCTGCTGGGCGCCACCGGGGTAAGCACCACCGCAGGGGTCGCCGGGTGGATGATGGGCCCGCCCGCCGCCAGATTATAGGCCGTAGAACCCGTAGGGGTCGAAATCAAGAGGGAGTCCGCCCAGTATTCCGTCAGGTTCGTGCCGTTATAGACCACGTTCACGTTCACCATGCGGTCGGGAGCGTGAGCCCGGATATGGACCTCGTTCAGCACCGTCTGCTTGCACAGGCACTTGCGTCCGTTATAAACGGCGGCATCGATCATCATGCGTTCGCGGGTAGAGAACTCCCCCGCAAGCAAATCGTCAAGAGTCTTGGAGAGGCCCTCTACGCGGGACTCCGCCAAAAAGCCCACGCGACCCGCGTTCACTCCCAAGATGGGAATGCCGTGCCCGAGGGCGATGTGGGCCGCCGAAAGCACCGTGCCGTCGCCGCCGATGGCCAAGAGCAGGTCCATGTTCGAAAGTCCCGATTCCTTGACCACGCGGATTGGCTTTTTCACCAGGCCCTTTAGGGAATCCAGGGCGTAGAAGCAGACCTTCGGGTGGCTTTCGGCCCACGCCGAAATCTGTTCCAGGGCGGACACCAGGTCGGCGCTCTTGTCCTTGAAGCCGACGATACCGATTTTCTCGAAAAACTTTTTCATGCTCTCCCCCTACCCTTTTTGCGCCTCTACCCCATCGGGGACCGTTCCGGGTTCTTCCACGTTTTCGTCCACCATGGCGTCGGAAAGTTTCTTGAGGATTCCCGGGAAATGTTCCTCCACCACTTCGGTGTGGCCTACGGGCTCGTCGCAGCCGAGAGCGAGGGCCAGCACGTTCAGCGCAAGGCCCACCTGGGGATTCTTGCCGCCGTCGAATTGCGGCACGGCCGTAATGTTCTCGAGGCCGCGGACCACCAGGCCGTCGTCATAGACGCCCACCTCTACGCCGGTCTTGCGCAGGTTTTCGGCCAGGGCCTCGTTCACTGGGCGCCACTGCTTGCGCTGTTCCTTGGGAAGCCGCAAAATGGTTTCGCCTTCGGCAAAGCAGGCGGCCACGGCCAACAGAGGAAATTCCTCGATGGAGGTGGCCACGGTATCTTCGCCAAAGCGGCGGCCCTGCAGGCGCTTGCCCGCATCCACAGGGAAAACTTCCAGGTCGCCAAACACGTCGCCGTATTTTTCACGGCGGGTCACAATCTCGATGTTTGCGCCCATGCGCTTGAGGCAGTTGATGGCCCCCACCCTGCTGGTGTTCAGTTCCACGTTCTTGATGAGGATGCGGTTGCCCTTGGGCACCGCCCCGATGGTAGAGAGCAAGACCAGCGCGCAGGCCTCGGTAAAGTCGCCGGGCACGTAGTAGTCCCGGCCCGTAATCACCTTGGTCTCGGACATTTCGGTGAACTGGGTGCGTTCCACTTTCTTACCCTGGGCCATGAGCAGGCGGCGTTCAAATTCGCTAAGCTGTTCCACGCCGCGACCCTCGTAACGGAGGGGCACACCGAAATACTGGAGCATGCGGGTCCACTGGTCGCGGACAACGGTCTTTTCTTCGAAACTCAAAAATTCACCACGGACAAGGGCCCGGATCAGAAGCCTTGCCCGCATGATATAGGGAACGCTCCCCAGGGAATCTTTCTTGAGGGCGGGCTCGGCTGTATCGAAGCGGAACTTGAAACAGCAGGGTTCGTCGGATTCTACATGAATCTTGAAATAGGACTGGAGCCGTTCTTTGGCAAGGGCCACGGCGGCAGTCCCCGCCTCGCCCTCTTCGGCGGCGAAGGTAAAGACCTGCTCCGTGTCGCGGCTCGCGAGAGTCCACAAAAGCACACAATCCCGCTCCCCGAAATCGATGGGAAGTAGCGACGGGACGGGATACTGGAATCCCTTGCCGGTAAGCACCAGGGCATGCCCCTGCTGGGAATAGGAAAGCCCGAATTCTTCCAGGACCTTGGCAAAGCCGCGGCCTTCCGCCGACCAGGAGAAATCTTCCAGCACGGTGCGGCCGTTGACCAGCAGCGCCATGACCAGGGTCAAGTTCGTCCGTTCGCGGTCGGGGTTCAAAAAGAAGTCCATTACCGTTCCTTCACCTCGTAATCCAGGTACTTCAAAAGCTTGAGGGCGCGGGCGGCCTCGTCTTCGGTCTTGAAGGCGAGCAGGAGCGTGCCCGCCACGTTTTCCCGGACCTTCATGAGTTCCACGTCACGGACGTTGATACCTTCTTGCGCCAGCGGTTCCAGCACGCTGAGGAGTGCACCGGGCTTGTCCTTCAGCTGGACCGTAATCTCGAAGAATGCGGAGGCGGCATTGCGGCCCGGGGCGAACAAGCTTGCACGGCCGTCGTTCCCGGCCTTGAAAATCTTTTCCAGGGCGACAGAGTTGTCGTCGGCAGGTTTATCACCGGCAGCAGGTAAGGAAGGCGCCGAGCCGTCCACCACCTTCAGGGCGTTCATGGCCTGGATAGTGCGGTCAAGTCCTGCACGGACCTCTTCCAGGGCCCGGACGGTCTCGTTCCTGTTGGTGACGGCGATGTCGTGCCACATTCCCCAGCCGGAGGCGGCTATGCGGGTCATGTCCCGGAAGGCCCTGCCGGCGTAATGCTGGTAGTTGTGAGAAAGCAGGCGCTCCGGCAGGTTCCCCGCCAGCGTCGAGCTGAGCATCTGGGGCATGTGGGAGACCCAGGCCATAGTGGCGTCGTGATGCTCCGGCGGGAACACCACGGCGGTAGCTCCCAAAAACTTCACCAGGCTAAGCAGGGGCTCGTAAGTGCTTTCGGGCATGCCCTCGGGCGGGCAAACGAACCAGTAGGCGTTCTCGAAAATGGCGGGGTCGTTGTGTTCGCAGGTCCGCTTTTCGGAACCCGCCATGGGGTGGCTCCCCACAAAACGGAAGGGGGCCGGCAGGGTCGCCCCAGCCTTGCAGATTTCCACCTTGGTGCTGCCGATGTCGGACACCAGCACCTGCCGCGAGGCATCGGCACCTTTGGCCCAGGAGACGTTCTTCAAGGCCTCCATGGTCTTTAGGATGTGGAGGATGGGTCCGCACAGCAAAATCAGGTCGCTGTCCTTGGACCATTCCTCTACGGCATCGTACTCAAAAAACTCGTTGGCCAAGTCCAATTCTTGGGCCCGCTTGAGAGTGGCAGCAGAACTTACCGCACGGATAACGGCCGGAAACTTGGCCTGCTTGACCGCAGCCGCAATGGAACTGGCCAAAAGGCCGAAACCCACCAGAGTGAACCGTTTCATCAATCCTCCACCTTGCGGGTCTCTTCCATGATTACCTGGAAAATGCGCTTCACCGACTCTTCGGTCAGGGGGCCGCCACTTTTCTGGGCAAGTTCCCCCACCGCATTCAGGACACGGGCTTCGCGGCCCTCGTCCAGGACCGGCAATCCCGCCTGCTTCTTGACCTTCCCGATTTCATGGGCAAAAGACGCCCTCTTGTTCAAGAGGGTGATCAGTTCCCCGTTCAGGGCGTCTATGCGGGCGCGCCAGTCTTCAATAGTCATGGCGGAAAAGATAGAAAAAAGATGGGAGCGTGATTCTGCTGGACAACCCAAAACAGCCATTTCACCCGGAAAAAAGTTCCCTGGTAAAAAACTTCATAGAAAAACATCTAAACGGAAAATAAATTTCAGAATTTCAAAATATGTCATTTTATGACACAAAAATGAAAGTATATTTGCAGTACAACCTTCAACAAGGAGGCCAACATGGCTAAAGAAATCTTCTACGTCAAGGTCGAAACGGCCAAAACTGCAACCGTCCATGCCTTCTCCCGTAGCGAAACCGGCATCCTGGACTACGCAGGCACGGCCACACCGCAGACCGCAGAACTTTCCCAGATGCAAAATGTGGAAGGCAGCGCCTACTTCACACCTTCGTGGTACACCTTCCTGCCCACAAACCTGCAGGCGGAAATTTCGGTTTTCCTGCCCGCAAGCATAGAGAACCTAGACGCCAACCAGTATTCCTTTTTGTTGCACGTGGGGGCGCTGCTTCTTGCCGTACAGGAAAAGGACGGCCTTCTGGCGGCAGAACTCCTGCACCGCCGTTCCATGGTATTCGCAAATTTCACCCCGATTTTGCTACACATCTTGAAGCCCGTGGCGGCAGAGGCCCTGTTTGCATTTGTCTATGGCGGTTTTCGTGGCGAAAGCAACTTCCAACGCATTTACGCCAACAATGCCCCCATATCGACAGGCGAGACTGACGCCGCGGCCATCCTCTTTGCCGCCGCCCGCGACACCCTGAAACCCGATTCCGAAAAAGAATCAGCCGAAGCCATGTTCATCCGCTATTTCAGCGAAAACGCGGACCGCCATTTCGACTTTACCATGGGAATCGTGGGAGCGTCCAACCACCCCTGGCTTGCGGGAATCGACAAATTCAAGGACCTTTCCAACAGCGCAACCGGATTCCATTTCGCCAGCGCCCCCGATGCCGTCGGACAAAAATACCAGGATGTCTTTGCCTCGCTCAAGACCAAAGTGCAGGCCGAGCCCTACAACCCCCACGACCACAACGCCATCAGCGTAAGCATCGAGGATTTGACAGCGGTCATCAAGGGTTTCCGCAGCAAAGCCAAAGCGGGTTACCTGCGGGCAAACGGAGCAGCCATCCTCCGCAAGGCACGTCCCAATCTTTACGGGTACGAATCTTCCCTCTGGCGTATCGGCGGCAATCCCGATTACTTTGAGAACGCCATCGTGATACGAATAAAGTTCTAACATCCTACCGTTTGGAGAAACGCCATTATGCCTACTTTGACATTTTGGCGTTTTTTTACGATATGTAGGAAGGAACACCATAAATCTTTTTTAGATTCTGAATATGCTACACTTGAAATTTGCCCTGAATCTGGAACATCTCGCCGACGAGATGATCGAAGAGATTTCATCTGTCTGGAAAAATCCATTCGAAGCCCCCGTAGTCATTTTCCCGGACCCGAAACTGGAGCAATGGTTCCGCCTGCGTTGGGTGAAAAAGAAGGGCGTGCTTGCGAACCTGAACAAGAGCACCATTGACCGCTTTTTGTTCGACATTTTGGTGGGGAAAGACGACTCTAAAAAGAAATTAAGTTCCGACATGCTCGCGAACGTCATCATCTCTTACCTGCAGCAGGAATCGGACGGAAAACGCAATTATGAACTATTGGGCGAAAGCGTCAAGTCTTATCTCGAAAACGGCGGCGAATTAGACGAAAACAGACTTTTTGATTTTGCAAACGTGATGGCGGGGCTGTTCCTGGAATACGAGACGAGCCGTCCTAGCGGGTTCATTGCCGATTCCGAAACCAACGAAAGCGCAAAGGGGATTCTCGACTGTTGGGAACAAGGCTCCTTGAAGGATTTCTTCATTACCCGCGACAAGACGGCCGCGGCAAACGAATCCTGGCAGCGTAAGTTGTATTCGTCCCTTTTCCATGCCGGCGATGGCGACAAGTCCCTTCTAACCCGGGTATTCGACAAATACGCTGAAAAAAATGGAAGAGAAATCACTTATCTCACCCTCCCCTACCTGTACAAGGCCTGCAAAGAGGAAGACGGCAGTGTAAAATTCCACTACGAAAGCGGACTTCCTGTCTTTATTTTCGGGCTTTCGGGCATGGGACAGTTTTACCGCGTCATCTTGCAGGAATTCGCGAAAGGCAACCAGGTCTATGCGTATATCCAAAACCCGTGTATGGCATTCTGGGAAGACTGCAGCGGGACCCGCAAACCGCTTGAGAGTATGAAACTCGCGCTCCCGAAACTTGCCACCAGTCCCGACGATGAAAGCGAAACGGTAGATGCAGACGAAAACGAGCTTCTGCGCGATTGGGGCAAGGCGGGTCGCGACAACATCAAGCTGTGGAGCCTCGCTACCGATTACAATTTCATGTTCGACAGCAATTCCATCGTTGATCGGAATAGGGAAACGTCCTGCGACACACTGCTCCACAACGTGCAATGGATGATAGCGAACCGCAAAAACGTTTTCAACGAAAATGCGGGTATCCTTGCCAGAATTCCCTTTGCGAAAGACGAATCCTTCAGCGTGACCACAGCCCCCTCGAAAATCCGCGAGGTGGAAATGCTCCATTCACGCATCTGCAAACTGCTTTCTGAAAAGGATTCCGAAGGAAATCCAAAGGCGACGATTGCGGACATCCTTGTCGTGTCGCCTAATATCGACGATTACCGTACAGCCATTTTCCAGGTTTTCGACCAGACCCGCGACGGATTTCACGTCCCCTTCAATATCGTGGACTCTGCCGCCCGCGACTCCCTTACGGCAAATGCACTCGGCATCCTTTTTTCCATCCGTGAAAAGGGCGGGCTTTCAAGGCCCGACTTTTTCGCTCTGGTGCGCAATCCCGTGGTGCAGAATGTTCGAAAAATTCATGGCGACGAGATTGCAGCCTGGGAATCCTGGGCCACCAACATGAACATCTACCGCGACCGCATCGTGGAAGACAACGGTGAATGTCGGCACGAGGAATCCTGGATTACGGCGACACGGCGGCTTTTGCTTTCCCGATTCAGTTACGGAAGTGTCGCCACCGACGATGGAGAAATTTCTCCCTACAGCGACATCAGCAGTGCCGACAGCAATTCCCTTTATCGGTTCGTCGATGCTATCGATTCGCTGGAAAACTGGTGCAACCAGGGAACGGCGGGAGTCCCGTACGACGAACTTCCCAACCTGTATCAATTCCTGGATTCGTGGCTTTGCATGGGAAACCCATCCAACGAACTGATGGGAGAAAGCGTCATCTACCGTTCGGTATCTGCCGCCCGTGAAAATCTTGAGTGTCAATATCATGCCGGCAGCAAGACCGTTTCGTTCAAGTGTATTTCACAGACTTTGCTAATGGCTGCGCGAGGTTCGGAATACAGTTGCGGAAACCTGTTTATCAACGGGCTGACCTTCATGAAATTCGCCCCCAACCGGATTATCCCCACAAAATACCTCTTCTTCATGGGGGCCGATGCGGCAAACTTCCCCGGTGTACGCAACACAAACACGCTTGACCTGCGCAAATCCTGCCGCCCCTGGCCCGGAGACGACACGGTCGTAAGCCGAAACCGTTACGCATTCCTCTGCCAACTCATGAGTGCCGCGGAAGGGTTCTTTATCAGTTACGTCAACAAGGACCTGCAAAAAGACGAAGACTTCTACCCTTCGTCTATCGTGAACGACATCCGCAACTTCTTGAGAAATGCGGTCAAGGCGTCCGGCATAAAAGAGAAATCTGTTCTCAAGGAACTTTGGCCCGACGAAAACGTGCCTCTTGACGAAACACGGCCATGGAAAGACCTGTACACCCGTCGTGAAATCCGTAACAAGAAGGCTCAACTGGAATTTGGCGACAGCACCACCGTCGCGAATTTCACGCCTAGCGAAGCCGACGGCGAAGACCCGCGGCTCCCCGAACAGGCGAGCATCTACCAGTTCAAGGAATTCCTCAAGGACCCCTTTGAATTCCGCGTCGCCCAGATGATGCATATCGAAGACGAAAAGGAGGATCCCGAAAAAACGGAGTTCGAGCCAATCCATATCGACCATCTGCAGGAAACCATCATTCGACGTATGCTCCTGGCGCAAAAGTTGGGAGTTTTCGAAAACGATTACTTGAAAACCGAAGAAAACATACGCAACTACGCCATCTCCAAGGGACTCCTGCCCAAAGGAACTTTCGGTGAACGTTCTTGGAGCGAAATTCGCGACGAAATCAACAATCTCGCATACCTTATAGAATGTAACTACCCGAAACCGGCATTCCAGTACGGCAGGCGGTCCGTAGAACTCAAAATGAAGGGCTGGACGCTTCTCGGAAGCATCCCGCTTATGGCACAAAATGCACACCAAATACATTTGATTGATACCGCAGGTGCCAATATCCATCAGTATCATTTTTTAGCGGGCTACATCCAGGCCCTCGCCCTTATCCGTGAAGCGGGACGCAAAGAACAACCTGTTCCCGAGGTGTTTGCAGACGTCTATTCAAAAACAACATGGCAGGCAAAGCGCATAGATCTTTCGCCCGCTACGGCCGAGCAGCTACTTGAACAGATTTACCATAAAATGTTTAGCGTCCAGATGAATACAAATGGTGTATGGGAGCGTTACAGCAAGGTCCTTCCCATCGACATGGTGTTAGAAAACAAAATCGAATCCTATGACGATTACGTCAATGCCTTTGGCGACGAAAACCATTCCCCCTGGAAATACTTTGCGGGCAAGAAATACTTCGACATCAAGAAAGTCAGCGGATTTTCCGACAGGTATTTTATGGACCTCTGGAAAAAGGAATGCCAGGATCTTATGGATTTGACACCCGGCTTGTGGGAACCCGGTAAAGATATCGCAGGAGTAGTCGATGACCCAGATTAAACTTTTTAATATTGACGATTTTCATTTTGGAAACAACCTGTATATCGATGCTTCGGCAGGTACCGGAAAGACCTACACCATACAGCAGTTGGTAGCGAAACTGGTTCGTGGTGAAAAGGGCACACCCGGAATTCCGCTTTCCAAGATTCTAATTGTTACCTATACCGACAAGGCAACAGGAGAACTCCGAGACCGTATCCGACAGAAAATGGAAGAATGTCTCGCCGAAGAAAACCATGATTGTTACCGCGAGGCACTTCAAAACATTCACACGGCACCCATATTCACCATTCATTCTTTTTGCCAGAAAGTACTCCATGATTTTGCGTATGAGGCCGGATCCTCGTTCAACCTTGACGTCGTTTCGGACGACAGTATCGAGACCTTAATCCAGCGGCTTATACGCGACAGATGGTCATTCGAATCTTCTTTTAAGGAAATCCTGAACACCCCCAAGTTCAAGATGGATACTTTCGTCAAGAATTTCGTGAATGCAGCCGGATTCATGCTGCAAAATCACGGGACAAGCCAATTTGAACCCGATTACAGCACCCTTGACGGAATTCTCACATGGTATCCAGAAGCGAAAGACGCATGGGATACGTTGCTTGAAAATAAGGATGCTACCGCCGAGAGAGAATTCAAGAACAAGAAGAACACCGTAAAGCTTTCTGACTTCATCGAAGCGCTTAAATCATACGACGGAACGGATAAGCTATTTAGCGGAAAAAAATTTGACAAGAATTGGCGCGGCATTTGGAATACCAATGAATTGAACAATGCCATAGATTTTTTCTTTGACATTCAGAAAAAAGACCTGCAAAAAAAGAAACTCAGCAATTATCACCAGTTCATTTGCGACCATGTGAACGAACTTGTTGAACTGTGGCAGAAGGGCAAACGAGAAAGCAAGTCGCAGTCTTTCAGTGATATGATTAATGGAGTCCACGATTCCATAGTGAGAGGAAACGGCGAGCTGTTGCAAAAACTACGGGAAACCTACCGCTACGCCATCATTGACGAGTTTCAGGACACAAACCAGTTGCAATGGGATATCTTCAAGACCATTTTCCTGGACGCCCCCGACAACAACATTGTGGTAGTGGGAGACCCCAAGCAGTCTATTTTTTCGTTCCAGGGAGCCGATGTCGGCGTGTATCGTAAGGCCATCTCCGAAATCGGCAGAGAAAACGGGCGACGACTTTCGACAAACAACCGTTCCAGCGATGAAATTATTGAAGCCTGCAATGAACTGTTCAAAGAAGACTTTTTAGACAAGGGTGACTTTTCTAAATCGGAAGTTCCCCCAGCAGAGCGCAAGAAAAAGTCTCCCACTCTGAACGGCAAACCGACCAAGCCCTTCTGGATTTCAAGGATTAACGACGAATTCGAATTTGCCGACTTTGCCGTGAGAAAGATTGTGGAGTGTTGCGCTCCTAGCGCTATAGACAGCGCAAAAACGGCATTGCAGGTCTTCGACAAGGACAAGAAGGAAATGCGGAATGTTCGCTTTTCGGATTTCGCCATTCTTTCCCGTACCCGGAGCGAAATGACAGCCATGGAAAGCGCGCTTGCGCAGGTGGGAATACCGTATGCCCGTTACAAGGACACGAACCTGTTCAGCGGCAGGGAATGCGCCAACTGGATTTCGTTCCTGAAAGCCCTTGATGCGCCCGATTTTTCCAGCTGGAATCGGAAATTCTTGAACGAGGCTCTCATCACGGACTTTTTCAGGGTGCCTCTGGAACGCGTCGAAGACGAATCGTTCACTTACCCGACCAGCCGAATCATGAAACTGTTTATGTCTTGGCGGCATCTGGTTTCAAAGTCCCGCTGGGCAGAACTTCAAGAAAGCATTTACCAGGAAACCGAAATAGACAAGTATCTGAGTACGCCTGCGACCTTGCAGCAGCTGGCAAAAATCAAGCAAATCGGGACCTACATTTTCGATTTTCTATACAACAACCACGTTTCCCTTGAAGAAACCATAAAGCACCTGCAGGGACTTGCGAATGCTTCCGAAGACGTGGATGATACCGATGGCAACCTTGTAGCGAAAGGCAGCGATTTTGATGCGGTAAGCCTTATGACAATTTATGCGTCAAAAGGGCTCGCATTCCCTATCGCGATTATTACGGGCGGACTCCGGGGCGACAATTTCAAACCTGAACGCGCCCCATATTCGTTCAGCTTCGAAGGAAAGAAATTCTTCGGTTTTGATGCCGACGTTTCCCGTAGAATCAGTCTAGACGAAAACCACGACGAATGGAGACGCCTTATCTATGTCGCCTATACGCGCGCAGAGTCCCTGATGATTGTACCGCGGTACAAAATCTGGCACGAAGATGCAGGCGATGGGGACTGGAAAATCAACCCAAACAAGCCTTTTGCATTTTTGGCCCGTGCTCTTGCAAATCTTTCTGAAACAAAATACGCCCGCGAGCAACAAGACGACCCCTATGCCCAAACAAGTGTCCCTGATTTAAAGAATATCGTCGCCCAGATATTGCACAATTCAAAAGATGCAAAAATCGATACAAGCGAACTGCCCAATTTCGAAGTCCTGCAGCGCAGCGTAAACGAAGCCTGCATCTACCAGTATTCCTATTCCAGTCTTGCATCTAAAAAACGACTGCTCGAAAGCAAGTCCGATACTGCTCGTAACGAGTTTGACGATATTTCGATTGACGGAAACCGGACAAACCGCGAAGACGCCGTTGTCTCGGGCCGTGATGACCAAGATGCCGGAGTTGCTCCTCTTTCTCGTGAAAATGCGAGCATCGTAATTGACGAAGCCTCTTCGCTGGTGATTCCCTGCAACAACTACGACAGGACGGCGCCCATTTCGAGCCTTCCAAACTATCCCCGCGGAGCCAACTTGGGCGACGCATTACATAAGGTTTTTGAAAACCTGGATTTTGAACGTATTGGCAACTTGCCCGACGAAGATGCCGCCCGCAACGATGAAGAACTTAGCAACCTGATAATCCGAATCTATCTGGGAAATTCCATCCATATCCAGGAACATCCCGAATGGAGCAGCCTCACAGCCGGCTTTATCTGGAACACAATGAATGCGGAACTTCCCGAAATTCACGGAAGCGAGGCGACCGGAAAGACTTTCCGACTCAAGACTTTGCCCGCAAGCAATCGTCGGGCCGAAATGGGATTTCATTTAGACGCCCACCATTCGGACAAGTCCAACTGGGTTAATATTCTCTGCAAGGGATTTATCGACCTGATGTTCGTTCGGAAGGGCGATGATGGTGAAGACTATTACTCCATTCTAGACTGGAAATCGGACGTAATGGACGACGCCGACTACAGCGACAAGGACGCCCTCTCTCAAAAAATAACGGACGAGTATTCTGTGCAACGGGTCCTCTATAGCTACCTGCTCATAAAATGGCTCAGGCAGTTCTACGGCAACATGAGTGAAGAAGATATTTACGAGCGGCATTTTGGCGGAATCTACTACGCCCTGGCCCGAGGCACCCATGCAAATACCAGCAACGGTATTTATTGTCAAACGTGGAAATGCTATGCCGATCTCGAAAGGAGCTACCGCAACATAGCCACACTCATGGGGCGCAGTGCAAAGGAGACTGCATAATGGAAAATACGAACATCTGCGAAACTACAGCTGAGTTTTACTCCTTGCTCCGCGAAATGCGCGGAATTTCCCCTATCGCCGAAAAAATGCACAATCTGCTCTGCGACCTGCAGCAAAGACCGCACCTTTCGGGCGACGCGCAGAAAGTACTATACATCTACCTCTCCCTGCTGGAAGACGGCAACACCCGTATCCCCCTCGATTCCGAACGCCTTTTCGCCAAATGGAAACAAAAATGGGATGGTCTCGTTGTGCAAGCAGAAAGCCGGGATACGTTGAAAGGCATCAAGCGGCAGGAACCTTACGCGGCGGCGGAAATCTTTTCGTCAGTCATCAGGAATGGCGTGAAGGACTTGCTTTCGGGGAACTATGCGCAAATTGTTGGAAAGGAATCAACTCCCCTATGCATTCAGCAAACGACCAATGGCTGTTATCTCATTTCGGCCAAGCACCTTGAAGACAAAGGCCATATCGAAAACATCTTCAAGTCGGGATTCTTTAAGGAAGTTACACTTGGTAGCAACGACGGGGAACAGACAAAGCAATTCGTTCAGGGGCTTTTGCGCGAAGGTTCCCCTATTGTTTTTGACGACCGTCAAATCGAAGTTATCACCCGAGGCGCAAAGCAGAATCTGATTATTACGGGCGGTCCCGGCACTGGAAAGACAACCGTTATCGGTTTTTTGCTGTGGAAACTCTTTGAATGTGACGCCAATTACCTAAACTGGGATTTGTACATGGCGGCCCCCAGCGGCAAGGCAGCGGACCGTCTCGCCGAAAGCATGGAAGATACCCTGCGCGAAATTTCGGATTCGAAAAAGAAGGAACACCCCCGCATTTTAGAAAAATTGACAAAGGCTTCGAGCAGTACACTCCATAGGCTCTTGAAATACAGTATTGCAAAGGGCGGATTCACATTCAATTCTGGCAATCCGCTTCCTGAGCAGGCCATCTACATCATTGACGAAGCCAGCATGATTGACATCTCGCTCTTTGCCGCCTTCCTCCAGGCTCTCCCCCCCAGCGGGAACTTCAAGCTGTTCATCCTTGGAGACCCGAACCAGCTACCCTCCGTCGATGCAGGCGCGGTACTTGGAAACATCCTGGAATTCAACCGCAATTTCGTGGTCAAGCTCACCCGTTCCAATCGTTTCGGCGACGATTCTAAAATAGGCATACTCGCCGGAAAAATCAAGCGGGGCGAAATAGTCCCGTTCGAAGCATCTTCATTTGAACCACACATGCGCTATTGGGAACAAGCCGACAGCATCTACATGCTTGACCTGAATCAGGGAAAAACCCTCTCCCGCAGAGAGGAACTCCGGGCAGTCGAAAGCCTTGTCTGCAAGTGGACAAAAAAATTCTACTCACCGCTTATGGAACTTGCCCAGTCCGTAAACCCGGACATCGCTGCAGATTGCATTCCTCCCGAGCAACTTGAAATCCGGAACCAGTTATGGGAATTGGCCAATCGGTCACGCATCCTATCGGCAGAACGGCGAGGAAACCGGGGCGTTGAAACATTGAACCAAATCGTCTCGGAAACGCTTACCCAGGCTGTGGCCCCCAAGTTCGTGGGACAAATCCTGATATTTAATCGCAACCAGAGCGAATTTGAACTGTACAACGGCGACACGGGAATCGTGGTGCAGTCCGCGAGACATGACCAGCTTTTCTTGATGCTCAAGAAAAAATCCCAGTTTGTATTCTACCCGCTCTCCTATTTCCCAGAAGATTGCCTAGACCCCTCCTTCGCGATTACCATCCACAAATCCCAGGGATCCGGCTACCCGAACATCATGATGTTCCTGCCTACGCGAAAGGGACATCCGTTATTGAATCGCCAGATTCTTTATACGGGTGTGACTCGTACAAAAAAACAGAGCCTGACCATCATCGCCACCCCCGAAACCTTTAAGGCCGCCTGCGAGACGGTCATCGAACGCGATACAGGTATAGAAATCCAGTAGAAATCTCTTTTTTTGCTTAATTCGTCCGTAGAAAACTTATATTAGAGGCAAGGAAGAACAATGAAACCACTTTGTCGCTACATAATTTTTGCCGCGGCCCTTTTAGGCATAGCCGGTTGCGCCTCTGCGCCCCCATCCCACGACGCGGAACGCGCCAGGGCACGGGCAGGATACAGCGCGCTAGACTCCGAAACCAGCCCTGCGGCAAGCACCCCGTCCGTAACCTCGGCCCCTACCGCCGCTTACTCCGGAGTTTCTCGCCCCATACTGATGGCACTACCCGCCGCCTCGGGTAAAGGCTCCTCCCCCATGGAGGTCGTTTCCAACAATCCCTTTGCCAAGGCCGTCATGGAAGGTATTAACGAGTACCTTACCGAAAAGGGCTACGAGGTGCGCTCCCTGGAAGGTTCCGAAGACCTGTCCAACCTAATCCAGATGCAGGGCGATATTTCTGGCAACGGCGACGACATGTCCTACATTGCAGGGCTTGCCCTCGGCGCCGATGTCTATATCAAGTTCTCCGGTTCTATCAAGAACGACATGGTGAATGTCGAACTTTCCGCCTATGAAACCTCCACAGCCAGGCAGCTCGGTTCCAAAACTGGCATGGTCCAGAACCACGGGAACAGCAAGGACAAGCAGCGTTACCTGGTAATTTCTGCCGCCAAAAAAGCGCTCCCCGCCCTAGAAAAGACAATCCTCTCTTACTGGAACGAAGACGCCAAGAAGGGCGTCCAGTACAAGGTGGTCCTCCGGATTGGCGAAAGGTTCCAGGGGTCGGAACTAGAAGACCTGCAGGACCTGAGCATATCTTCCCTGAGAAGCACTTTCAAGTCTGTTCGAGTCAATAACGTAACCGAAAGGACCATAGACATCATCGTCTATGCAGACCCCGAGGTTTATCCGGACGCCTACGCCGTCTATTCGGCCGTCAAAAGCGCCGTTTCCTCTTCTGCCCAAGCAAAGAAGAACAACATCGTCAACAAGCTTATCATTCTGGAACTGAACTAACCCGGCATTCCCCATGTTTCCGAAAGTCCTCCTCATTTTCTTCGTTTTTGCCATAGCCGTTTCGGCCAAGGTTATTTCCTGGACCGGCTATTCCGAAGAATCCCAGGAGGCGGCTACGGAGGCGGCACGTGCGGGGGTTGCCAAACAGATTTCTGTACATATTGACGCCTCCACAAGCGTAACCCACAGCGAAACAACCCCCGACAACGGCAACTCCGAAATCGAAAAGAAAATCAAAAGCCAGAATTTTTCCAGATCAGACTTGCTTCTAAACGGCATCCGCATTCAGGTTCTACCCAAGGACGGCAAGCGTTTCGGAGCCACCGCCACCCTGGACCTGGACGAACTTCTTTCCAAGTACAGGTTCAAGCTGGAAACCCTCCAGCGCACAATCAACGAAACGGAAACCAAAGCAAGGCAGGCCCTTGCAGAACAGCGTTTTGTCGAAACGGACCGACAGCTCGCCACAATCCCAGGAATCGTAAAATCCCAAGAGCCCATCCTGGAGGAAATGTCCTTATACACTCCTCTGGACAACTCCATGCGGCTCAAGACGGAATCCGCCGCCATACAGCAGGCTCTGACTCAGGCCCTACGGCAGCTCCAGATTTCCGTATCAAAAGAAGGCAACCCGCAAGAACTCGGCCCGAAATCGAGCTTTCTCCTAACCGTAACCGTAGCGGGCCCCAAGGGGCCAATCCCCAATTTTCCACTCCTTATCGAAAACGGCGGAAAAGCCCTTGCAAATGCCGCTACCGACGCCCAAGGTGCAGCCACCTTCCAAATTCCGGCAAGCAACCTGACCCGCGGTTCCGGCGAAATCCTCATCCATCCGGCCATTTCTGCAAACCAGCGCAACCTCGCGGGCCTCATAGCAACCAAGGTTCCCTACCAGGTTTCTTCTCCTGTATGCCCGCTAAATCTTGCCTGTAACCAAGGGCCGTCGGCTTGCGCCGCCGTAGCCGACCAGATTTCAAAACACTTCGGCCAGGTGGTGCAAGACAGGAGCGCCCAAACAGTCACCGTCCGTATCAAGTCTACTTCCGAACGCACTCTGAAGAACATCACCAGCTACAAGGTCAGCCTTTCCCTTTCGGCGGGAACCAGGGAATGCAAGTGGAGCGGAACTGGAGCAGGCAGGACAAAAGACGAAGCCCAGACCAACGCCCTGAAAAAGATGGACCTGGGTAACTGTATCGAAACTCTTGAGGTTTGCCCATGAAATGGATAAGCCAAAAGATTTTCCAGTTTATGGGGACCGTAGTTCTCTGCCTCCCAATCTTTTCGATGGCAGAACCTTCCATTCTTCTTTCGACCATTTCAAAAGAAGAAATCCAGTCAAAATTAAAGCAGTTGCAAACTTACAGGGATCGAGATGATTTAGATTATGGAACACGCCAAAAGCTCACCGACCTGTGGAGCGAGGCCCAAGAAATCCAAGAAATGAACGACCGCTGTAGCGAGATTTCCCTATCCGAAGAACTGGACAGCGACTGCGATTCTTTTTACAGGGTAACTCTCCCCGAATTCGAAAACCATTACCAGGAACTTACCGGAGAAATCCGCCTCAGCGGGACAAGGCTTGTCGCCAGCATCAAGGACAAGCGAGAAGCCATAGAAACTTGCTACAAGGCCATGCCATTGCACGGCTGGAGCCCGGAGCAATGGCTAAAAATGGAAGGCCAGGCATCGCCGGAGCCTCTCTCCGATGGCGTAGAAGTCGCTTATTACTTTGAAGTCGATAAGGACCCTCAGAAGTCCGGAGCCTGGAACCAGCAGGTGTCCTTGTGGTACGAAGCCTGCCAAGAGGTCTTGTTCCGCAACAATGACAGGAACCAGCTTGCCCCCCTGTTCATAGATAAAATGAAAAGCAACTCAGAGGGAGAATACCTGGAATTCAAGCTCACGTCAAATAAAAAAGACTTCGACATATATCTAAAGAAGGGATTTTCTGCCACATACACGCTGAACGGCAAGGAGCTGTTCATATACAGCGTAGACGAAGACGTAAAATTGGGAACCCTTCTGCTCCAGACGCCCCACAGCAATTCTACCATGTACCTAGAGTTGCCTTCGGAGCGATACATCGGCAAACAGATTTATTCCGACCGAAAAATCAGGAAGGGGCTCGAAGGACATATCGTCTGGGGCAAATACAAAAAGCCAACCAAGGTTCAGACCTACAATTACAGCTATGAAGAAAACGAGCCGGCCTCAGACTACACATCCGACCAGAATACCAATATTAACGAAGGGCCCAAAGTGCGGGATTACGGCTTTTATTTTCAGTTCAATACCGGTTTTGTCATGAGTTTCTTGAGCGTCTCTCAGGAACTAAAACAGGAATTTGAAGGAACCATCAATCCAGACTCCACCGAAATGTTCACCTGGCCCATGACGGTCAAGTTGCGTTACTACGGCAGAGCTGGAGTTATCGGAATTGGTACCGGCGTAGCACTTTCATGGCTAGTATCAGAAAGAACCCGAGAAAAGGAAGCCTACAGCAACGAGTCTGAGCCGGAATACAAGCTGCTCGATTTTTACTTTGCCCCGGTGGCCATGGCAGAAATGGCATTCGGAAGAGACGTCGAATTTGGCGCCAGGGGGCATTTCTTTTTCCACCCGGATAGACCCACCCTCATGCTGGGCGGCTATATCTCGCTAGGGGACGTCATGAACCTGGATATCGGCTGGGTCAGCATCGCCCACCGAAAATGGACCAACGCCTATCAAAATTCGAACGGAGCCTATGTCGGCTTGACCGTTTCAATGCCGACCTACTCCCTTTATTCAACAGGCGAAGAGAAAAAGCATTAAGCCTCGATATACTTTTCCATAAAATCCTTCACCGGAAGCGGCTTGGAATAGTAATACCCCTGCAAGTTCTTGATCTTGAAAAGGAGCAAGTAATCCCGCATTTCGGCAGTCTCGATACCTTCTGCCGTCACCGACGAGGAGAAGGAATTGGCCAGCTCCGAAATGAACCGCACCGTGTTCTGGTCCGAAGAATCCTTCTCTATGTTTATGACAAAGCTCCGATCAATTTTCACCGTAGATACGGGCAGTTCCCGCAAGATTCCGAGGGAACTGAACCCCGTGCCGAAATCGTCCAGAGCCACCTTGACGCCATGCTCCCGAAGGGCCGTAAATATCTCCTTCAAGAGCGAAATGTCTAGCATACGGCAGCGCTCCGTAATTTCAAGGCAGAGATTCTGGGGCGGATACCCCGTCTCCTTGAGAATGGCCAGCACGTCTTCTACAAAATCACGATTTTCCAGCTGGGTATAGGACAGGTTCACGTTCACCACGAATCCCGGATAACGCCTAAGGAACCTCTTCGCATCTTTCAGCGCCGTGCGCAAAATCCACCGGCCAAGTTCCGGGAAAAGATTGTCACGCTCCAGCACCTCCACGAATTCTAGCGGAGACACGATTCCATATTCGTCATTTTTCCAGCGGATCAGGGATTCCGCTCCGGTAATCATCTCGGTTTCTGCATCTACGATAGGCTGGTAACAGAGGAAAAATCCCTCGCAGTTGTTCACGATACTATTGCGGATAACGTTCAGGCGCTCAATGGCAAAACGTTTGTCTTCGCTGACGCTGTTCTTAAGCACATAGAGTTCGCCCAGATGGTTAATCTTGGACTCATAATAGGCGAAACGGAGACACGAATAAACCGTTTCTACAGACACGTCAAACCGTTCCAGGTTGATGGCGCCCGCCACAAAAGAAAGCACCACATGCTGGCCGTCCACTATCAGGTCGTGAATGCAATTATACTGTATTCGCTTGTAAAGATTCTTGAGGTCTTCGGAGGTGGCGTTCTTGCACACGATGGCAAACTTGGTGCCGTCCATGCGGTACCACTCTCCCATATCAAAAGCTTCCACCTTGATCATCTTGGCGAATTCCTGCAGCACCCGGTTCCCGAAGGTGTAGCCGTAAATTTCATTCAGGTGCGAAAAATCCAAAAGCCCCAGCATCATAATCTGGATTTTCTCGCCCTTCCAGGTCGAAGAACGCAAATCGTCCATAAAGCCGTAAAGGCTCCGGGAATTGGACACATCGTCGAAATAGCTCAGGGCATCGTTATTCCTGATTGTTCCGCTAAAGAATTCGGGAGTCCCGTTCTCGTCCCTAACGAGCACTCCCCGGCAGGTACACACGATGTAGCGACCGTTCTTGGTTTTGATACGATACTGCTCATGGTGATTACCCGCATTCCGGTCATAAACATTTTTCACGCTTTCCTTGAATGCAGGCAAGTCTTCCGGATGTATATTCCTCATCCAAACAAGGAGCGCGTCCTTCATGTATTCAGAAGGCAAGCCGAAATAATCAACGGCATCCTTGGACCACCTGGTTATCCCCGATTCGATATGGGTCACATAGGTGTAGGCTCCATTGGCCAGCACGGAGAAGGCGTCGAACAGGGAATCTATCCGCGTTTTTATACCATCGTTCATCTTTCGCCTCCTTGTGCGTAAAACACCTGGTTTCGTCCATTTTCCTTGGCCTTGTAAAGGGCCTGGTCCACACGGACATAGGCCGAGTCGGCAGATTCGCCCTCCTGGATTTTCACCACGCCAACGCTTACGCTACGGTGACCCGCCTTTTCGAACTCCATTTCATTGAAGGCCTTGCGAACTTTTTCTGCAAAATCAAGAGCCTTTTCAATAGGCGTCTCACGCAAAAGCACCATAAATTCTTCGCCGCCCCAACGACCAATAGGCGATTTCACCGTTAAAATCGATTCCCGCAGTCCACGGCTGGTTTCATCAAAATCATCGTCGTCCTCCATCACCCTGTAATCCGACGAGTCTATTTCCGAAAGCCCCGTTTCATCCACCGTCTTTTTCAAGACGTTGGAGATGCCGATAATGACGTTGTCCCCCTCCTTGTGGCCGTAGGTATCGTTAATCTTCTTGAAATCGTCAATATCCATCATCACAAGGCACGCAGGCGTTTTCTCCGCTATACATTCCTTGATGCAGCGCTGGATTTCACCACGGTTGAACAAGTGCGAAAGGGGGTCCGTAATGGCCATCAGGGACAGCTTCGCATTTGCCTGCGCCAGTTCCTGAGTGGCAGCATCGATAAAGGTGGCAAGGCGGTTAATCATGGAAACCTGGCCCGAGAACGAGTCCTCCGCCATATCAAACTTGTGACTATCGTCGCCATCGCCTTCACGCATGGCGGCAATCACCAGCGTCACGTTGTGCTGGTTTACAAAACCGTTAGTCCTCAAAAATTCGCCGGCGGTGTAAAAGCCCGATGTAGGGGCGATACTCTGAAACGGAAGAGTTTCGTTGCTGATTTCTTCTTTTCCCCAAAAAGAACGACGGGCCGCACAGGAAAAGACCTTGATGATATCGGGCTTGAACTCCCCTATTTTTTTACCATCCTTGCGAATACAGTCCAAGATTGTCCAGGGGTCGCCATAGGCAAGGCGGGCCTTGACATTCTCGTCAATGTCCGACGTCATAACCAGAGTGCCGTCTTCGTTGCAATGAACAGGGGCCCGGAGAATATCTATGCCGTTGTGCTTGTAAAAGAAGGGGAATTCCAGCGTATTGGCGAAAAAATGTTCGTCATTCAAGATTTTCAAATAGCGGTAATAGATTTCGTAAGCGGGCTTGCCGTCCAGTTCAAACAGCAGGGCATTTTGCGCCTTTGTTACCAGGAACTCCCTGCCGAGGGGTTTCCAGCCAGCGATATGCGTGGTGTAGATATGTAAGTCTTCGCCTCCTATCAAAAGGACAAGGATTCCCCGTTCCGAATACCCCCCTACATTCGAAAAGACGCAGGCATCGTTCTTGGACAGGTCCGGGTTAAAGGCACCTCCGCCAAAAATGGCAATTGACTCATCTACATCGTGCAGTGCATCGCAAAGAGGCGACAGGGACATGCCCCGAATAGTCAGTTGCAGCTCCACCCCCTTGACCCAGGAGTTTTCCCGGACTTCCCGCTTGATATTTTCCACCACCTCCAGCGCCGTTTCGCCATTCAGGGTGTACTGCAGAAGCTTCACCTTCGTAGTGGGCTTTTCCAAGATGGTACAGACAATGGATATGGTAGCAGAGGAAAGCCTCCCTTCTACGATGTTTCCATTGGTGGAGCAACCCATGCAGATGGCGTGGGGGATGGTCCTTGTGATGACATTGCTGACCAGTTCCATCTGCCCCCGGTCCAGGGAATCGGAATATATCTGGAAAACAACATTAGAACAGCTCTTTGACTTGTACCAAAGGCGAACCTTTTCGAGATCCCGAGTCAGGGACGTGATACTGTGGTAATCAAACTGGAACTGTTTCATCTCGCTACCGCCGGGCAAGCATCATATAGAAGATACCTTTAAAATCATTAGTTTACTCATAAAAAAACGGGTTCTTTGCTCCAACTTGGAATAATCACCCATAAATCGCACGGGCATTTTTCGGCATTTTCTCTTCTTTTTGAATATTTCAAGCGAAAATCTTCGTATATTGAGAGTATGAGCAAGTTTTTCAGTCTTATTTCAGCAATCCTGCTGTTCGTCTCCCTAGCAGCGGCAGATACCACCGCAGTGGCTACCGATTCCGCCAAGACCAGCTCCACAGACACTGTGGTTCTTGATACCGACAAGGCCAATGTCCCCAGCATCCAGGAACTCAAGAAGAAACACGCCGTATGGATCAAGCTGGAAGGCGACGTGGAGCCTTCCATGTACGATTTCTGCGCCAGGGCCATCGACGACGCCCTCAAGGAAAAGCCGGACTACATCGTCTTTGAAATCAACACCTTCGGAGGCCGCCTGGATGCCGCCTTCGACCTGGTGGACACCATCATGGCAGTCAAGGGTCCCGAAACCATCGCCCTGGTGAAAAAGAAGGCCATCAGCGCAGGTAGCCTCATCGCCCTCGCCTGCAAAAAACTCTACATGCTTGAAGCCACCACCATCGGGGACTGCGCCCCCATTGTGCAAGGCGGCGACGGCACACCGCAAATCGTTGGCGAAAAGATCCAGTCGCCCCTGCGGGCAAAATTCAGGAACCTGGCCCAGCGCAACGGCTACCCGGAACTCTTGAGTTCCGCCTTCGTGACGCCGGAACTAGAAGTGCTCGAGCTCACCGCCAAGCTGGACAAGGGCAAAAAGACGGAACGGGATACCACCCTCATTATCGAAGGGCAGAAGTACGCCGTGCTGGATAGTGCAAGCAAGGCCTTCTGGGGCGCTCCCAAGATTCTCGTAAAAGAGGGCGAGCTCTTGACCATGACCGACCAGGAAGCCCTGGAACTGGGATTTTCCAAGGGGACTTTCAAGGACCGTAACGAATTTGAGACGAGCCTTGCCATCGAAAGCCGTAGCGAAGTAGAAACCACTCTCGGCGAAGACATCGCCTCGGCCATCGCGGCCATTGCGGGAATTCTCCTGATTCTCGGGTTCGGCGCCCTTTACATCGAATTCAAGACCCCCGGTTTCGGGCTTTTCGGAATCATCGGGCTTATCCTTATCGGCATCGTGTTCCTGGGGCAGTTCGCGCCGCAACTGGACGGCTACATTCCGGCCATACTTCTTGTGGCCGGCGTGGTGCTGTTCCTGGTAGAAATTTTCGTGATGCCGGGGACGTTCCTGTTCGGCATAGGCGGTATCATCTGCATGATTCTGGCTCTTGCGTTGAGCTTTTCGCCGGAGGAAATTCCGGAGTTCGTCCCCGAGACCGTAGAGACCACCTTCGACGCCACCCCCTGGCTATTCGGGCTGTTCTATATGCTAGCCTGTGCGGCTATTGCGCTGGTGTTCCCCATCGCCGCAAGCAAGTACCTGATACCGCTCTTGCCCGAAGGCTGGACCCCCATGCTCAAGACGGACCTGGAAACCGCCGCCTCCCCCACTGAAGCCGTGCAGGAAATTGCCGTAGGTGCCATTGGCGAAGCCAAGACGTTCTTACGCCCCGTAGGTCAGGCCAGCTTTACCATGCCCGACGGCAGCACCAAGCTCTTTGACGTTCAGACCCACGGCGAAATCATCGAGGCCGGCACAAAAGTAAAGGTGGAATCCGTGCAAGAAGGGCATATTTGGGTGGTGCTGGACAATTAAGATTTCGGCATTCGATATACTGAATTAAATTTTGAAATAAAATACCGGAGAAAAACAATGGAAACTCTCTTAATCATCGGAATCATCATCGCGGCCATTGCCGTTATCATTCTTCTCGCCTTTATCGGCAAGTTCTTCAGCCTCTGGCTCCAGGCCTTGTTTTCCAAGGCGAACGTAAGCATTTTCCAGCTCATCGGTATGCGGCTCCGTAAGGTGCCACCCCAGGTGATTGTGGAAGCCCGAATCCTCAGCTGCAAGGCGGGCCTTCCCGTCGATACGAACCTGCTGGAAGCCCACTACCTTAGCCGCGGTAACGTGCTCCGCGTGATTCAGGCCCTCATTGCCGCCAACAAGGCGAACATCAAGCTGGACTTCAAGGAAGCCGCAGCCATCGACCTTGCTGGCCGTAACGTGCTGGAAGCCGTGCAGATGTCCGTGAACCCGAAGGTCATCACGACCCCGAAGGTTTCCGCAGTGGCTCTCGACGGTATCCAGCTGCATGCCATTACCCGTATTACCGTGCGCGCCAGCATCCAGAAGCTGGTGGGTGGCGCAGGCGAAGAGACGGTTATCGCCCGCGTCGGCGAAGGCATCGTGTCTTCCATCGGTTCTGCAATAAGCCACAAGGAAGTGCTGGAAAATCCGAACATGATTTCTAAGAAGGTGCTTGCCTCCGGTCTCGACGCCGGAACCGCTTTCGAAATTCTTTCCATCGACATCGCCGACGTGGACGTGGGCCAGAACATCGGAGCCATCCTGGAAACCGACCGTGCCGAGGCAGACAAGAAGATTGCCCAGGCCAAGGCCGAAGAACGCCGCGCCATGGCATACGCCGCCGAACAGGAAATGAAGGCGAAGGTTATGGAAATGAAGGCGAAACTGGTGGAAGCCGAAGCCCAAATCCCCATGGCCATGGCAACCGCACTCCGCGATGGCAAGCTGGGCGTGATGGACTACTACAACCTCAAGAATATCGAAGCCGACACCCAGATGAGGAAGGAAATAGGGGCTGCTCCGGAGACTAAGTAGCAAATGGAAGGACTACTCATCCTCATAGGCATCTGGCTTCTGGATGTCGTCATCAAGAAGGTTGCAGCCAGCAGAAACAAGCGGCAACAGCAGCCGACCCAGTACCAGCCGGAAGATGACGACAGCTACGAGTCCCAAGACGAAACGCAGGAGCAGCGCCCCCCGCGTTCCCTGCAGGATTTGATCCGGCAGTTCGAAGACGCCCAGAGGCAGGCGACCCAAGGCAATATCGAGCCGCCTACACCGCCTGTGGAGAAATCAAGTTCTGATAAACGGCTTGCACTTCGAGAAAAAATCAGACAGGCAAAAGAGTTTAACATCAAAGATATTGCCGAAATCATCATAGAAGAGGATTGCATAGACGCCGAATTCATCAAGGAAATCTTCCAATATGACACAGACATTGTATTTAAAGACGAAGAAAAGATTCTGCAATGGCTTCAGGAGCACCGCATCATCGGTCGCGAAATGGACGGTCAATACGATGTACTGGTCCATGACATCGAAGAACTGGACAACTTGCTCAACCGAGAACAACGCACCGCCCAGGAACAGGAAGACGCCCGAAAGAACGAAATCGATGCCGCACAAGAAGATGCCCGTCGTCAGGAACTTGAACGCCAGCAGAAACTGAACGCCCTTGAAGAACGGGCCAAGTCCGCCCGGGAATCTGCCGCTGCGTTTACAAGCGAAGGTTATGCGGACTCCACAGGCGACAGCGAAACCGCCCAAATGCTCCGCAAGCCCGCCGTATCCACAAGGAACATCGCCGATGTGCGCAAGGGATTCATCTGGGCAAAAGTCCTGGACGAACCCCGCTTCAAGCGCCGCTGGAGCGCACAGTACAGGTGACCGCTCGCGCTAAATTCAGGAGCTGCTTCTCCGGCAGGCCCTCGCTCTCGCAACCGCCCTCGATTAATATCGAGGGCTTTGTTGCTCACAGGTAACCGTTCGCGCCAAAAACATCAAAAGCCGCACCCCTGTTGGCACGGCTTTTTTTTTTGCACATCCTTCGTCTTTCCCGCGCAGGCGGGAATCCTTAACTACCGCATGTCCGCAACGCAGCGCACGTACAGTCCCTTGCGGACACTCTCGTCGGTGCGGTTGATGCTCCGGGCCTCGCGCCTAAATTCCCAGGAACGGCCCGTATTGCGCTTAATAGAGGTTGCAGACCAGTAGTGGCCGGTATTGGTCCCGTCGCAATACTGGTCCCAATCCTTGCATCCGCCTACACCCATGCTGTTCCAGTCCCACTGGGAGCGTTCCTTCTGGAAATCCCGCCACTCGCCGTCGTCGGGCAGGTGCCAGCCCTTGGGGCAGGCCTTCTTGGCTTCGCTGTGGGTATAGAACCGTCCGTATTTCTTGCACAGTTCCATATCTTCTAGCAGGCACTGGGTCTTGGCGTCCGTCAGCCCGTAGCGGATGTTCTGCACCATCCAGATCTTGTCGCCCACGATTTTCACCTTGTACTGTCTTTCGTCGCGGGTATCCGTCATGAGCATGTCATCTTTGGAGATGTTCTTTTCGGCAAGCAGGTCCCGTTCTGTTACACAACGCACGGCCACCACGGATTCCTTGGGCAGGTTCACCTTCTGGAAACTTCCGCGTTTCAGGTCCAGCATCAGCGCCTGTATGCCCGACTTTCCGGCATCCCCCGCTATGGCGAAGTAGGCCGCATCTTTCCCCTGGACCTTCGGGTTCTTCTTGGACATGTCGTAATAGCCACGGGTATTTCCTGCAAAAGCCTTGGCATTCTGTTTTTTACGGGGCCCCATGAACTTGTCTTCGGCAAGGTCATTCCATTCCTTCAAATCTGGGAGATGAGTTCCTGCGGGGCAAAGCCCGGACCAGGATTCCTTCTTGTAGAAACTGACCTTCGCCCGGTCCTTAAAATCGGGCTTACCGTCTAAAGAAACATTGCTCGTAAACCAGTTGAGCTTTCCGGAGGGCATCATCTTGTAGGTGCGTCCATCGCGGCTGTCCTTGACCGAAGTGGCACAGGCAAAAGCAACAGAAAAAGCCACTAAAACGGAAAGGCGAACCCAAATTCTCATCATAAACAACCTCAATTCCACCTACAAATATATATCCCAAATTAAAAAACGAAACTTACAATAAAATGTTATATGCGGATTGTAAGGCCTGCCGCCCCAGGGTACACCCAAAGGGAGAACCTTTCGTCCCGTTTTTTATGGATTTCGATTACCGCAAGACTCACGCCCGTACCCACCAGGGCCCCCACCACCACGTCCGTGGGGTAGTGCTTGCCTGCCGCTATCCGCAAAACTCCTTCCAGGGCCGCTGCCGATAGCGCCCCCGCCCACACCACACCCCTAAAAGGCGACTGGGGGTACATTTCGCTGAACCACTCCCCGGTAAACACCGCCACCGTAAAGGCAGCCGAAGCGTGGCCGCTATAAAAACTCCCGTAGGCCTCGGCATCTGCCTTTTCGGCCCGCTCCACCGACTTGCGGCTGCCGGAGCCGTAACCGTCCTTGGCATAGACATAGGGCCTGGGCCAGAATTCCATGGAACGGACCATCAGGTTTATACCCGACTGGAGGGCAAGGGCCTGGGCAAACATCAGGGTAAAACCGGCTGCATCGAGCCCGGAGGCATCCCCCACTCCATAAGAATAACCCGCGAGAGCCAGCGGCGCCACCCCCAAAGCAGCCGCCCACTTGCTTGCCTTGTCTGCAGATTCGCTGTACCGCCCCGCCAGGGGTCTGTCCCAGGGTAGCAGCTCCGAAACCGAACGGTAATCCCCAGGTTCGGGCTTTTCCATCTGGGTGTAGCGGTAGTTGCCGAAAAAGGCCGTGAACGCCGACAAGAATGTGACCGGCATGTCCTTGGACCAAGAAACATCGTAGTGGGCCACTTCCGGCGCAGGCGTTCCCGCCGCCCACACCATCAAGGGCAAGGCCGCCAGACACAAAAAAAACTTTTTCCACCGCAAAGCGTTCACACCCCCAAACTAAAAAATTATATTGGAGGTATGCCGAGCAAGAACATTACCCGCGAGCCCATTACGCCCTCCATCGAGCTATTCAACGCCATTTCCGACGAGATGCGCCTGAAAATCCTGATGCTCCTGGACCAGGCCGAATTTACCGTCAACGAAATCAAGGATATCCTGGATATCCACCAGAGCAACGCCAGCCGACACCTCTCCAAGCTTTCGGCCTGCAAACTCCTGAAAGACCGCCGCGACGGCATCAAGGCCTACTACGGACTCAGCGAAGAGCTTTTGCTTTCAAGCCGTGTCCTTTCGGTCATCCGGGAGGCCTACGAAGACCTGCAAGACAAGGACATCATCCAATGCCGCGCCGAGCAGGTGCTGCAAGACCGCACCGACAAGACCAAGGGCCAGATCCACAAGCTGGACCAGGCCGGCGGAAGCCTCAAGGCCCAAATCAGCCTGTTCAGCAAGCTCATGATGCCCTTCGAAAAGGCGGTAGATATCGGCTGCGGCGAAGGGGGCGACCTTTCGCTGATGCTTGCGAACCGCTGCCAGAACGTCTTCTCCCTGGATTATGACCCCAAGGTCATCAGCGGGCTCCAGAGAATCCTCAAGAAAAAGGGCATCGCAAATGTCACCCCGAAGGTGGCGGACATGCTCTCTACCGGGCTTCCGGACAATTTTGCCGACCTGGTACTCATGAGCCAGGTGCTCCACCACGCCCAGGACCCGCGCCTCGCCCTCAAGGAGGCCATCCGTATTCTGAAACCGGGCGGAACACTCGCCCTCCTGGACCTGGCTCAGCACAAAGAAGAATCCTTCCGTGAAACCCACGGTCACATCTGGCTTGGTTTCGACCGCGCCCAGCTGGAATTTTTCGTGAAGGAATTCAACTGCAAGATTGTCGAAAGCGAAATCATCCCCAGCGAGAACCAGGTAGACAAGAAACTCCCCGTCATCTGCATGATTTTGACCAAAGAGTAGCGGGGTTCGAGGCTCAAGGCTCAGGCATACGTGGAAAAAAATTTATCCAGCCTATTGCTTTTTTGAAAAAAAACAGGTAGATTTAGAATAACGAAAGGAGAGACCCATGGGAAAGGTTTTCAAAATTCTGGTGATTGTCGCCGTCTGCCTGATTTCGGCCCTCGGGATCTACGGCATCGTGCGGACCGCCCGCCTCGATGAGAACACGGCGGACTAGCCATCTGCAATTTTTTTGAAGTGTAGCCGGGACATACGCCCGGCCTTTTGTGCATTCCGCCCGCAAGCGCTTTGCTATATTGTCCAACATGAACTTTCTAAACAAGAAACCTCTGTTTTTTGCGGTTACTGCCGCAGTTTTTTTGGGCATTCTTCTCATTGTCTTTCGGGAATTCGCCTTCAATCCTGACACCCTGATGCTGAACAGCGACCAGCTGAACGGTATCGGCAGCCGTATTCTCCGCGCCGAAAACGCTGTCGTCACGGAATGGGACGATTCCCGCCTGGGCGGCGTCCCCACCATCGATGCCCTTTTCGCCGACGTCTACCACCCCCTTGTTTGGGTGCAGTTCATTACGGACCCCGCCCGAGCCGTAGGCTTTAAGTTTATCTTGACCGTCTGGGTGGCCTTCATGAGCGCCATGCTTTTGGCTTGGAACCTTACGGGGAACCGCTGGTGGGCAGCACTTCTCGGCATGCTCTACGCCTTCTCGCCGGAGTATTTCACCTACATCTACGGCGGACACGACGGAAAGATGATGGTTTTCGCCATCGCGCCGCTTGCACTGCTCGCCATCCGCAAGATCGTGCGGGACGGAAGCCTCCCCTACCTGATTGTTCTCGCCCTTTCTATTACCTGGATGATTCTCGGTAGCCACCTGCAGCTCACCTACCTGTTCCTGTGGGGCGCCGGATTCTATACCCTCTACGAAGCTTTTTTCCATTGCAATTCCTTCAAGACCAAAGGCAAGCGTATAGGCCTAGCGGCAGCGGGACTTGCCTTCGGGCTTGCCATCAGCTGTTTCCAGGTGGTTCCTCCCTACATGTACACCACCACCCAGTCCGTCCGTGGCGAAGGGGACCACACCAACCTGGGCCATGCCGTAAGCTGGTCCCTGCATCAAGAGGAACTGGCCCAGATGCTCCTGCCCGGGTTCATCGGGGTGGACGTCTATGAATACGACGACAAGGCCGGGAAACTGGAAGGCAGTTCTTTCGTGGGATTTACCGTACAGGAATACCAGTCCTCGGGCGGTTCTCCTTTCTATTGGGGACACAACCCATTCAAGTTGGACCACAACAACGCAGGAGCACTTCTCACCCTGCTGGGATTCCTATGCCTGTTCTTGCCCGGCAAGCGCCGCTGGGCCATGTTCTGGGGGCTTGGAGCAGTCCTTGCCCTGAGCTACGGCATGGGTGCACATTCTCCGCTATTCAAGCTCTGGTACAACATCTTGCCTGGCGTCAAGAATTTCCGTGCCCCCGGCATGGCGCTGTTCTGGTTGCCCCTGCTGCTTGTGATGATGGCCGCCCCGGTCCTCAAGGCCATTTCCGACGAATCCAGCGAAGCCGCTAGGAATCGCCGCGCCCTGTTCCATGGTGCCGTCATGTTTGTGCTGCTTCTGGTCATCGTTGTCATCGCCCGTTACAACTGGACACTCTTTATCGGGCCATTCGGACTGGTGACCTGCCTGGTGTATGCCGCAGCATGTCTCGGCATCATGAGCCTGGACGACCAGGGAAAGGAATTTTCTGTAGCCAATTTCACCGACAGTTTCAAGGCCGGCCTCCCCGGCACCCATCGCGCTATTCAGGCCTGTGTGGTAATCGGGTTTGCCCTGATTGGAATGTTCCTCATGAGCGGGCAGAAACTGCTGGAAGATTCCATAACGGCGCCCTATTTCAAGCCCCTGAACGAAATTGCCATGCAGATGAGCGCAGGGAAAATCATTCCCGGGTTCATCCTGGTGCTCGTAATCGTGGCCGCCACCTTGTTCACCTTCAAGTGGAAAGCGGGCGTTGTCCAAAAAGCGGGGCTCCTTGCCGCCGTGGCCGCCGTTGAGCTATTCTTCATTGACGGGGCGTTCATCCAGAACGTAGAAACCAAGGAATACCTCCAGCCGGAAAACCCCGTAGTAGCCGCCGTCAAGGCCCCCTACAAGGCGGACAGCCTGAACACCCCCCGCGTACTTTCCCTTTCCAGGAACAAGGCGCTGGGAGCAAACGCCTTCCCGCAATATCACTTGCGCAACGCCGACGGGTTCCACGACAACGAACTGGCAAGCTACAGGGCTTTCCGTGGTGGCCAGCAAAACGCAAACTTCCTCCTGAACATCAACAATCCCGAAGCGGCCCACCCCTTCCTAGACCTGATGAATATCGGCTTTATCATTTTCGATAGCCAGCGGGGCACGACCTACATGCCTATCCCCACCGCCATGGGAGAGGCCTACCTCTATGGCGATGCCACCGTCATGAGCGACGAAGACGCCATCAAGACCTTGCAGGAGAAAGCCGCCATTCGTAAACCCGTGACTGAACCTGTTGCAGATTCTACGGCCGCAGACTCTACCGTGGCAACCGCCGACAGCACCGCCGCAGACAGCACCGTTACCGATTCCTCAGCGGCTTTAGTTGCAAGTGTTCCGGACGAACCTCAAGACGACCCCAACGCTTTCTACTACAGGGAAAAGGCCATTCTGTCCGAAAAACCGGAACAAGCCCTAGAAGGCGGTATCGTCCAAGGGTACGCCCGCCTCGTGGAACAGCCCAAGATGGATACCCAGGTGTTCGAAGTGGATAGCGACCGCCCCGCCATTATGGTGGTGGCAGGGAACTTCCACCCCTACTGGAAGGCTTATGTGAACGGAAAGGAATCCAAGGTATACAAGGCCTTCGGCAACCTGCGTGCCGTAGAAGTGCCCAAGGGAAAATCCACCGTTCGCATGGAATACCGGAGTAAGCCCTTCCACGCCTGCCTAAAGGTCAGCGCTCTCGCCTTCGTACTGCTCGCTATCTTCGGGGTGGTGGTGCTTGCAAGGACTAAAAAACAATAAATCAAAAAAAAGCCGCAACGCAAGTGCGGCATTTTGTTTCCGAAAAAAAGAGCTTACTTCAGCCCGGCAAGAATCAGGCGAACAACGCCCTTGGCGAATTCCCTGCTGTCGGACTTCAGGGAGGCGGACTTTTTCAGGGATATTCCCTGGTCCTTCTTCAGGTTCAGCACAAGCTGGGCGACACAGTATTCGTCGTATTCCACCTTCATGTTGTAATCGGCGAAGTTGAACTTTTCGGCATCCTTATCAGCCTTGAATTCATCATAAGCGGCATTGCAGTCGTCTTCGTCAATGGCGTATCGGATGGCGAAGTTCAAGGAGCATTCATCACCTTCGTAAGAGACTGTCAACTCGCCAGAAGATTCTTTCAGTTCATCCACCTCGATGGACACCAGGTCATCGTACATGGTCAGGCGGTCGCAGTCGGCGGCACGGATATTCTTGAGGACATTTTCCTCATCGGCTTTACCCTCTACCACCTGCTTGTCCGCAGGCTGGAACTTTAGGTAGAAATCGATCAGGGCTTTTTCTGTCTGGGCAATGGCGAGATTCTCCTCGAACAGGTTCGCCTTGAAATCCTGGGCATAGCATTCACCGGAATAGTGTATTACCGACGCCATGTCATCGCCCTTCTCGTAGCGAATGCCCATCTGGAACTTGTCGCCCTTCTTGCCCGGGCCTACCTGCCAAAATCCTACGGGGAACTTGCCACCGTCAAACTCAAAGCGGGCGGGTTCCGTAATATCCTTTTCAAAACGCAAGGCGGTAGTCTTATCCAAATAGGACTTGTACTTGAAAACAGAATCCGGATCTTCTTCTTTCCATACCAGATTGCCAAGTTCACCCACCTTGCAGACCGGGTAAGTGACTGTCAAAGTAGAGTCGTCGGAATCGTAATCATAGTGGGCCTTGGAGAGAACCATGTCAAAAGAATCTTCCAAATCAATACTGGAAGAACCGCTATCGCTACCACAGGCCGAAAGCACAAAACCACAAGCGACGGCAGCCGCAAAAGGAGCCGCAGACTTTTTCAAGTTCAAGTTCATCAAAAACCTCTAACCCTATTATACATTTTTTACGTAAAAAACGCTACAACCGACCTTCGAAAAAGCCCTCGAAATCGATATCCTTGACGCTTTCGACCACGTATTCCGGCTTCACATCCAGCTTTTCCACGTCCGAGCGCTTGGTCTCGCCGCACAGGGGCAGCACGAACCTGCAACCGGAGCGCTTTGCCAGCTCGAAATCCGTATAGAGCCTATCCCCTACAAACAGGATTTCTTCGGGAGCATACGTCTTCAACAGCCCCGATAGCATAGCCGGGTTCGGCTTACCGAAACTGCGCTCCGGTTCTACATCGTAGGCCGTCTTGAGGAGCGCCATGAAACTCCCGATGTCGGGCACGGGGCCGCGGGCGTCGGGGCACACGAAATCCGTATGGGTCACCCAGAAGGGAATCCCCCGTTGCACCCGGAACGAAAGTTCGCAAAGTTCCCGGTAGTCAAAACTGTTGTGGTAGGCCACCAGAACCAGTTCCGTATCTTCTACGGCAGGACGCAAATTGAGAGAAGGATCTTGGGCGGCAAACCATTCATAGACTTCGGGATTGGCAAAGAAATAGACGTTCTTGAGTCCCTTTTCGTGAATGGCCGCCAAAGACAAAGTCAGCGCAGAAATAATGCCGCCGTCGCGAAGGGGAAGCCCCATCACGTTCAGGCGGTTCTCGTAAAACACGGGCGACTTGCTGGTGTTGTTGCTCAGGTAGTAAACCGGCACCTTCGAGGCCACCCGCTTCACGGTATCTACCGCACCAGGGTACGGACGGCCGCTCAGGTAGAGGGTTCCGTCCAGGTCAAAGACCACCACTTTTACGGGCTTGTGCGCTGTCATGCCTGCTAAGGTAGAAAAAATTGCTACCTTAGATGCCATGAAGACCCCCGATAGCCGTTTTTACTGCCCACAAATCCAATGCGGAAGGGCAACCCTGGACGAAAACGAAAGCGCCCATGCCGTAAAGGTATGCCGTGCTGCCCAAGGGGACGTTCTGGAGCTTTGCGACGGACAGGGCCACTTTGCGCACGGAACCATCGTGGTTGCCGACCCGAGGGCCTGCCAGGTGGAAATCTCCAAGGTAGAAACGCCCAAACCGGAGAGACCGTTGCTGAACCTGGCCATCGCCTGTCTCAAGGACGACGCCCTAGAAGAAGTGGTATTCCATGCCGCCCAGACCGAAATTGCAAGCATTACCTTCTTACGGACGGACTATTCCCAAGAGCCCAAGAATTCCGACTTGCACAAGCTGGTCCGCCGTTCCGAGCTCAAGAGCCTGGTAAGCCTGAAACAGTCCAAAAAACCTTGGCTTACCGAAATCTGCGGACCTGTCGAATTCAAGGAATGGCTGAAAAGTTACCGAGGAGACCTGATCCTCTGCGATGTGGACGGCGAAAGGACAGCCCCTAAAGAAATTATAGACAAGATAACGTTCAATCTTGCTAGCGACAAGAAGTGCGACGAAGCCTTAACCCCCGTGACCCTTCTGGTGGGGCCCGAAGGCGGGTTTTCTCCAGAAGAAATCCGCATGACGAAAGAATTTACAGGCGGCAAAAGTTACGCCCTGAACCTGGGAAACACAAGACTCCGGGCCCGTACCGCTGCCATCGTGGCTCTCGGAAAATTGCTGTAAAACAGCTACATCAAGCGAAGACGCATCTCGAAGACGGCACGGTCCGTCTCGTCCAAGATGCGCATGTAGGTGGCCCCGCTGTGGTCTGCGCGGAAAATGCGCAGGGTCTGGCCTTCTTTGGATTCTCCCAGGTAATGAATCTCCAGCGTTGCCGGGTTGCAAAGTTCCCAGTCGGGAGTCCCGAACACGTTCAAGGCCAGCTTTACGTACTCGATGTTGTTCATGTGGTGGGACATGTCGATATGCTGGGGCAGCACCTTCTGCTGGTAAACTTCCTGGTATTCTTCAGGCTTTACATGGAAACGGTCAAAGTCCGAAGCATCGAGGGTTTCCGGAAAACCTTCCGTCGGAAAACCCACCGACGAGAGCCGCAGAGGGCGGTGGTTTTCAAAACTGAGGCAGCACATTTCCTGCTTGGCCAAAATGATGGGCTCACCCTCGGTCGTAGTGATGGCGGTGTTCTCGTTGAGCCTAATCAGCTGGTTATCCGCCGGAAACGACGTGGTGACCACCTTGTCCCGCCAGTACGGGCGCCTGAAAAACTTGAACTTGGCCTTGTAAACCACCCAGAAACCGCCCTTCTCCTTCACCACAAAATTGTCCATCTTCATGGCGCCGAAATTTTCGGTGATATTATCCTGAACCATAAGCACCGTCTGGGCAAGGCCCATCTTTCCGGACACGTCGATATAGGCCGACGTGATGGTCCGCTGTTTCTGGAATACAAGAGGGTTCTTCGACAAGGCGTAAATATCTATCATGGTGAGCAATATAATTTAAATGGTTAGCGTTTCAGAAGGCGCATGATTCCCTGGCGGTTGTATTCCGGGTCGTCCTTGGCGAAGGGGCTTTTCGTCTCTTGCCGCAAGGCGTAAACTCCGCACTCGCCGCAGTCCACTTCGGTCCCCGACTTGGAGCTGACGCCTTCCATAAACAGGCTGTCGGCCACCACGCTCAAGACCTCGCGAGGGTCGGTGCCGTCCGAAGCCTTCGAGATGCACAGATCCGGCAGGGCAAAAGTTTCAAGGCCCAAGGTGTAAAGCACGTCCGGACCTTCCAGGTAATTCATCCAGGGGTCCATCGGGAACTGGGCGTCGCCCAATTCTTCACGGAACGCTTCTGCGGTCCAGGCGGCGCCACTCTGCTGCATGTACACGCCCAAGGCTCCCGCCGAAAGCACCTTCAGTATGGCGGTATTCACCATGGTCAGGTCCGCAGGGCTTTTCAAGCTCCCCAGCAAGAACAGCAGTGACTTGTGGGAATCGATGGCGCGGGCCTCATCGGCAGAAATATCCTGATGTTCCTTGAAAATCTCGGAAAGTCCCGGAGTAGCCTCCTTGCGGACCACCTTGAAATTCAAGGTACAGCCGGGCACCATCAGACTAGCCGTATCTTTTTCTACTACGACATTAGGCGTTACGGCAAAAGGCTCGTCCTGAGCCACGGTCAACGGGAATGCGAGAACAAAAGAATTCATACCTGTTTCAAGGCCTCCTGTACCAAGGGGGTGAGCAAGTTCTGCGAAGGCGGTTTCGGCAGGCGCACCTGTGTTTCCATAGCGGTCTGCAATGTTCCCAGGTTCAGTTTTGCCGCTGGAATCTCTACCGCGTAACCTGCCCGGGAAAGACTTTTGGCGAGCACCACCTGTTCATACTGCCCAGGCGTGGGCACAAAGATACAGCTGGCGCCGAGAACGGCCATGTCCATAATGGTGCTGTAGCCGCCCCGAGAAATAATCCAGCGGGCACGACGGACAGTGCGGGCAAATTCCGGCGTTTCCAGGTGACTAAAAAACTGAACGTTTCCCTCGGTCCAAGACTTTCTTTCGGCACCGGGTTTCCCGAGAATCATCACGTGGTTTCCGGGCAGTTCAGAGAGCAATTCCCGCAGTCTGCGTTCAAAGGCGCTTCGGGCAGGCTCCACTCCAGAGATGACCGCCACCACGTTCAAATCTTTCGAAGTAGCGTCCATAATTTCAGGCAAGTCATCCAATTCCGTAAAACGGCTCAACGGGCCTGCATAACGAACATTTTCCGGGCAAGATTTCACATGGGACATGGCGCCTGCATAACCGGGGGCTTCTTTCAAATCGGGTATCCACACCTGGTCAAAGTTTTCCATTTTCTTTCGATGCCAATGGACCCCGATCCCTTCGAACTTAGAGAAAAGTGCCGGAAAGGCAATACGGCACTGGTGCGTCATGTAAATGGAAAGCGCCTTCGCCGAATAAAAACCGAAGCGGTTGTCCGAAAACAGGATGTCGAACCCGTGACGGCGAACCATTTCTTCGGCATAGTGGTGCTCGTATTCAACGACCCTGTTCAAGTGGACGCTGTTTTTCAGGAGCCATAGCCCCATGTTGAATCCGTGTTTCGGATAAACAATGCCATAAGACGGAGCCACATGTTTTTCCAGTTCCGGAAAAATCTCGTTGTACAACGGCGCATAAGATTCCGTAACGGCAAGCTCCACCTGGGCGCCTTGCCGCAGAAATTCCTTGATGACGGGGACACAACGGGTCGCATGACCCAGTCCCCAGTCCAAAGGTGCCACCAGGACTTTCACTACCTGGCCTCCAGCCATGCGTTGGCCCAGTCGCCGTGATCGCAGTCCTTGTTGCCGCCCTGTTCCAATACCAGTTGCAGGTTCTGGACTCCGGACACATCTACTTCCAAGATTTGTTTCTGTGTAGAATACATCTTGTTTGAACGGAACAGTTCACGACCGTCACCCTTTACCACGAAGAATGCCCCGTCACCGCAGGCACTTTCGTCGTCCAGGCCGATAACGCCGTGAAGCATGTTGAACTGTCCTGCAATATCGTATTCCAGGACAGCATCGGCATGACTTCCGATTCCATAGCGGAAAGGTTCTTTGTCCAGGGTTATACCGTTATGGTCCACCGTCTGGTCCTTTTGCGGGCTACCCCAATCCTGATGGAAGTTCTTTATAGGCATTTCCGAAACCAGGGCGACTCCTTCGCCTTCCATAAACAAGTCCCTGTACAGAGTCAGAGTGTCGGCATCAGGCATCAGGCACCACATTTTCAGACGGTTCATCCCGGCAGACAAATCTGTAGAATCCAGCAGCAGACTGTCTTGGATTTCAGTCACCACCTTTTCTTTTTCGGGTTTGCCGTTTACGGAATAGGAACAGGCGATGGACTCTTCAAAATTCTTGTTCAGCGTAACGAGGCTGCTGTCCATGTTCGAAACAGAGAACCGCTGTGCATACTGGGACACACCCTTCTTGGCGTCGATGCGGTAAATGACCAACGGATAGCCGAACAGCTTGGGCTCCAAGAGTACCCGTTCGTTCTTGTAGGAATCCAGAATCTCGTCAATCTGGTCGGTGGTCTTGAAGCCCACCACGCGGCTCTGGCGGTTTACCGAACCGTAGCCATCCTGACCGCGCACCAGATAGATATTTCCACCAGACACCTGGTACCACTTGGCAAAGGTATCCGTATCCCAGCGCTTGAACGTCCGTTCGCTAAAGGCACTATGACCGGAGGCAAGCATCTGCCAAGGTCTCGCGTAAATGTAGATGGAATTCTCGGGATACTTTTTCAGTTCCGTATTCAAGAAATCCTCTTCGGCCAAAAGCTTGTTCTTGTAATAAAGCATGTTGGCCTTGTAACTGGGGGCGTGGAACATCATAAGCCCAAGGGACATGGCAACAGCAATACCCAGAACCAAACGACCGATGCCATCGGGTTTCATCTTGGAGAAAAAGCACAAGGCGTCGTAAGGGCCAAGGGCCATCAAGAGGGCGAACAGGGGCAAGGCCACCAGCACATAACGCTGGTTAATGTCGATGGTGAAGGTGCCCGACACGTTCAGCAAGATGACGAAAATCTGGATGCAGAACGAAATCCCGAGAACAAAGCCACGAACATAACGCCTGGAATAAACCATCCTGAACAGAAGCCATACCGTAGACGCCAGCAGAAGCACCGTAAAGGACGTGTAGAACGGATTTTCGAGGATGCCACCAAAAGACGTATCCGCCTTCAGGTTCATCATGACTTCTACATTGGTCTTCAGGTTGAACCACAGGTTTTCAAGAGAATGGGCAGCATGTTCCCCGCCCTGGAAATCATAACCGCGGTAGGCCGCCATGGTATTGATAGAAGGCCAGCTCACCGCAATGACCGAGGCCACAAAGAGGGGCAGGCGGTACGGTTTTTCCAAGAAATAGCGATAATAGTAAAGAGCGAAAGGAATAAAGGCGAAAACGGTTTCCTGTCTAGTCTGGGCAAAGAAGCCTAGCAGGGGCACGGTCAGCAAGAAATGTTTCCAGGTCACCTTGTTAGTCGGCACAAAGGCGTACCAGGCCATCAAAGCCGTCAAGAGGGCGATGTAGAGGACTTCTGTGGAGGCCGAGCGTGCCTGCAAAAGGAATATGGGCATGCCGCCCAAGAACGCCGTAGCCGCTAACGCCAAAGGCTCGCTCTTGAACCACCTGCAAAGCGCAAAGAAGAAGAAAATTAGGCTCAGGATATAGAAAGGGTAATTCACCAACAAGGCGGTATCCCTGTTGGGTTCCATAAAGTTGAACACCAGGGAATACACAAAGCCGAGAGCCTTGCCCTTAAAGTTGTTCACCTCGTCGGTACATTCCAGGTTGCCGTCTTTCCAGATTCCCTCGTTGCAGATGCCGCCGGAGTGCTGGAAATACATCTGCAGGCCCATGGATTCCCAGCTGGTCTCGTCGCTCAGCACCCGATGGCTGTTCCCGATGTTTCCGAACATGAACACGGAGAACACCAGAAGCAGCACGGCCAGCCCGCAAAGGCTCTTGCCGCCGGGCAAATACCCGCGGATATGCTTGGCGATAAAGGGCAGGTTCACCACGACGCCTACGAGGCCCACCACAAACGTGGAAAGGATGGCGTAATAGCCCCATTCGATATCCCACTTGCGGGCCGTAGCCACAGAGGTTCCGTTAAAAATAAGGAATGCTATGACCAGCACTATCAGGGTGACCACAAGCATGAGCCCCTGGGGTTTCCCAAGGTTCAACGACTTGAACCACTCCTTCAACGCATTTTTCTTTTCTTTATTCTTTTTCATTTTACATCACTCGATTCACATTCTAAACAACCGACCTAAATCACCTACTCCTCAAGCAGATCCTCGTGATTCTATCGCCACACCGTGGCTCCAGAATGACAGCGAGGATGACACCTCTTGAGACCCACTGTCCTAACCACTGTTTACCGACCACTTTACCTCTTGCAACCAGCAGCCCTAATACCTACAACCTACTACCTAACACCTACCCCACTCCCAGCCTTTCCATGGCAATCTTCTTGCCGGTCTGGAAATCGCACTTGCCGCTGCCCAGCTTGGGCAGGCTTTCCACCTTCACCACGGCGCCAGGCACCATCAGGGGCGGAAGCCCTATCTGGCGGAGCATGTCCTTCACCTCGTCTTCGGACTTTTCGCCGGCATAGACCAGCACAATCTTTTCGCCCTTGGACCCGTCGGGAACGGCCACGGCAAAATGGTCGATTTCGTCGAACATGGCGTTTTCCGAAATCTTGAAATCTACAGAGCCGAGGCTTACCATCTCGCCGCCAAGCTTTGCAAATCGGCTGTAGCGGTCCACGATGGTCAGGTAGCCGTCTTCATCTACATGGCCTTTATCGCCGGTCTTGTACCAGCGTTTGCCGTTGATGACTGCTATGGCCTGGGCGGTGCGTTCCGGGTCCTTCAAGTAGCCCTTCATAATCTGGGCTCCACCGATGAGAATCAATCCGTCGCTACCGATGGGCAGCTCTTCCATGGTGTCCGGGTCCACAATGCGGAACTGGGTTCCAGGCAGTGGCGCTCCCACGGTCCCCGGCTTGTTGCCCTGCAGCACCGTCTTGTAGTCGTCCATCAGAACGTCCTTGGTGTTTACCGCCGCCACGGGGGTGGTCTCGGTACAGCCGAAACCTTCGAAAATTTCCAGCTTGAACTTGGTGCGGTAAAGCTGGCGCACGTCTTCGCGGATCTTTTCGGCTCCGGCGTAGATGCTCCGCACATGGCCAAACATCAGCGGGTGCACCGCACGGTTCATGCCCCACATCCGCAAGAAGGTGCCCGTGGCCACCATGATGGTCACCTTGAACTGGGCGCACATGCGGGACACAAGCCTTGCATCCGTGGGGTCGGGGCAAGTAGCCACCGGCACGCCGTCCACCAGGCAGAGCATGGTAGTGATGGAGAACCCGAAGGCATGGAACAGTGGGAGCGACCCCAGGAACACGTCGTCGGAGCCGGGGTTCAGCACGCTTTCGCACTGCTTGATGTTACCCATCAAGTTGAAGTGGGTCAGTTCCACTCCCTTGGGGCGACCCTCGGAACCGGAACTGAAAATAATGGTCGCCACGTCGTCCAGGGAGACCTTCTTGAAGAACCGAAGTTCCAAGTACCAGGCCGGAAGCAGCATCACCCGCAAGAAGTTCAGCACCAGGGCGGGCTTCTTCAGCTTTTCCTTCAGGTCTTCCATATAGTAGACCTTGTACTTGTCCAGAAGCTGCTCCATAGGGAGTCCCTTCTGCTTCAGCTTGTCGATAAACACCCGGGCGGTAATGATGGTCTTCACGTCGGCCACGTTACAGCAGTAGTCCATGGTCTCCGGCGTGTTGGTGTAGTTCAGGTTATAGACAGTCTTGCCCTTGATGAGGCAGGCCATGTTCACGATGATACCCGGGCCCGAAGGCGGAATCAGCACGCCCACGTTCTTTTCTCCCTTGGTAAGACCGTCAATCATCTTGGCGAAGGTCAAGGAAGCCGCCGCCAGGGCGTTTGCCGCCAGATGGTGGCCGTCGGGACTATAGACCGAAGGTCCGCTCCCGATACGCTTGACCGTGCGTATCCAGGCAGAGGCCACCGGACGGAGCAGCCGGATATAAGATGTCCATGCCGTAATGGAAAGTTCCTGCACGGCCCGCTGGACCGTTACCGCATCCGCTTCCAGGGGAAGTTCCTCGCCAAAGGCCACCGAAATGATACGGCCTTCGCTATGAATTAAATCCTTGAAGCCGGAACCCGCCTGGGAGTAGCTGCTCCCCCACAGCCCCTGCACATAGAACGGCAAGAGCTTCAGGTGGTGTACGTCCTTGATGGCGTCGGAATAGTCCAGGCGGAAACGGCTCATGTTGCCCGTGGCGGTCATGGTGTTCTCGGGGAACATCACCACGGCCTCGCCCCGGAGCAGGGCCTCCCGGGCCTCCTTCATGGCGGACTCCGGGTGTGCAATGTCCAGCTCGATGGTCCGCATCTGGGAAAGGAGCAGACGCACGTACCACTTTTCAAAAGGCCGCTTGGTAATCACAAAGCGCAAGGGGCGGGGGCTTGCCATCTGGATCATGGCCCAGTCCACATAAGAAATGTGGTTACCCACCAAAAGCACCGGGCCTTCCCAGGGAATACGCTCCACGCCAGACACCAGGAACTTGTAATGGAACGAAAGCACCGAGCGCATCAGCTGGCGGAGCAGCGTATGGGGCATGGCCATCAGGGCCCAAATGGTGCCGACCAGGCACACGATACCCAGAATAAAGAACAGGCTCATCCGGTCCAGGTTCAGGAACCGGATAAGGACAACGGCCACAATCTCAAAGAGGAGAATACAAAGGTTCTGCACCCCGTTGGCCACCGAAAGCACGTGGCCCGCCGACCTGGGCTTGGTATGGTACAGCAGCATGGAGAACATGGGAATCATGTAAATGCCGCCACAGAACCCCAGCAGGGTAAAGGCGATGGCGTTGTAGGGCCTGGGGATAAAGGGAATCAGGAAGATGAGGATGGCCGCCCCGGCGGTACCCATGGGGATAAGCCCGGTCTCGATAAAGTTCCTGGACATGCGCATGGCAAAGACGATGCCCACCACAAGACCCAGGGCCGTTCCGAAGATGGCGTAATTGGCCAAGATATCCCGGTTAAAGAGCGAACCCGAACCGAACAGGTCCTGGATGACAAACACCAGTAGGAATATCATGACCCAGAACATGGAAAGCCCGATAATGGACTGGCGGAGTGCCCGGTTCACCCAGAGCTTGCTCAGCTTGCGGCGGGTAAACAGCAAGTTCCAGTAGCGCTTCCAAGGGAACTTCAGCTCGGCGTCGTAGGCGCCTATAGGCGGAAGCCCGAAGGTGAACAGAATTCCCAAAATCTCAAGAGCCACGAGGGTTATCCCCACAGGGGCAAATGTCTGGAGCGCCTCCGAAAGATCCCCTGCCACAGGGAGCATCCGCTCATAGGCGTAGGCGGTAACGCCTCCGCTCAGCACCAGGGCCACAAACAGGATAATCATCAATATACCGCTCCCCTGGGCCAGGGAACGGACTCCCACCAGTTCTTTCATGTAGCCGTTCTTGGCCGGACTCTGGAACGCCTGCAGCACAAAGAACAGACCAATGGAAAGAAACTCAAACAGGAGGTTCGCCGTACAGACCCCGTAACCGAACAGCACCACCGCAGGTAGCGAAAGCAGGGTCGTCCACCTAAGGACCCGTTCCTTAGGAAACTTGTCGGAAAAATAACCCGCAGGAGTCATGAGCAAGGTGCAAGGCAGCAGGAACAACAGGTGCAGCACATAGAACTGCCAAGATCCCATGGCCGTAAATCCGGCACGGCTAAGCACCAGTTCCATGTAGGCGACAAGGATAGTAGAAAGGGCCACCTGGGTAAAGGCAAACCCGTAAAAAGCAAAAAATCCCTTAGACTTTTTCATCGGTTTATCCCGCAAATCTTTCATGGGAAAGATACATAATTAAAACGGTCCCGCCAATGCGGGACCGCCTTTTTCAGTTAAGGTAAAGGAACGTCAAAACTATCTTCTGAGGCCCATCGTATAGTCCACGCCATCTTCGGTTCGAACACAGCGGACAGGAGCACTCTCCTGTTTGGAAAGTTCTTCTGCATCGTCTATATAATTGAAGTACATACCTTCTGTACCTGCATAAATAGCAGCCGCATCATCACCATAGGAATCTGAGGTCCAGAAATATCCCCAATAGCCATCGGCCACCCCATAGGTCGGCTTCAGGTCAAGCCCAACCAGGTTCCAGCCGGCATTACCTTCTGGCCAGCCCTCCTGCGAGAAGAGAACATTGGCAGCAAAGACTTCATCGTACGGAGGCGCGAACATCCCTGCAGCAGAGCCATAGATTTCATCAGCATATTTTTTAGAAACTGCAATCATCAAATTACGCCACTCGTAACTCGAAGGCACATGCCAACCCTCCGGGCAAAGCCCCTGCACGGGCAATTCAACTTCGTCAATTTCAAATTCAGAACCGTCCAGACTGCCCATAGCCACATCCCAGGTGTAACCGACGACATTGCAGGTTTCTTCACCATCAAGGCAGGCGTAAAGTTTTTCCGTTTTACCGGCACCCGCGGCAGATGCGGTCTCTGACACCGGTTTCACCTTCAAGTTCTCGGCGAACCAGGTCTGGTTACCGATGGTAACGGTCTTATAGACAATGGACTCGTTGTTGGGGTCGGTAAAGATACTGTCTTTTTTCAAAGCCTCAACATCCGCCTTCAGTTTTTTAATCGTGTTTCCGGAACACTTGCCATAGGCGCCAAATTCATAAATACCGAAGGTGTTTTCGTATGTCCCTTTCTTGAACGATTCAACAACGGCAAAGTCCACTTTACTAATCCCGCTCAGTTCATCGTCATAAACGGGGCCAATTTCATCGCCAGTATCGCCAAAAATCATTCTCAAAAAGGCTTCTCCGGATGGTGCATCAGGATACAGGTCAGCCGCAACGAAGACAAACTTGTTCCAGGGGATATTCACCGTTTTTTCCTGACCAGCAGTGGCAGGAACCGCAGCGGACATGGGGAACATATCTCCACCTATATGGATTTTCATTTCCGTATCGGAAGAATAGGTTAGGCAGAATCCGCCCCAGTCCGCCGAGACCGTTTTGCTATCGGTAAACTCGTACGACAGGCCTACTATCGGATAAGTCGTCTCCATGGCTTCAATAAAATCCATATCCTTTTCAACGGAAAGGGTCGCTTTACCCTTAAACCCGTAATTCTTTCCAAGAGATTCAATCATGGGAGGCATCTCAACAAGAATATCAGAGCCGGGAGGGGCAACCGTCTGCGAGCCATCTACGGCTTCAACCTCAACACCTTCCCACTGGATTGTTCCCATTTCGGAATTTTCACTCCATATCGCCAGAGGTTCAATGTATGCGCGCCGGCCAAAACTTTCTTCATAGAGTCTGTCAGATTGGGACAGACCTTTCCATGTAGGGAAATCCGTTCCCTTTGCTTGAACCGCATAACCGATTCCTGCACCACAGTCGTAGACAATCACGTCAAGACCCGCATTGATTACGGTACAGGCGTTGTCGTCTTTCAGGGTCTCGGGCGTGACAGGCTTGTCACCAGACTCAGCAGATTCCCCGGGCTTGCCGTTCTTGACCTCAACCGACTTATCACCACAGGTGATTTTCACACCGGAACCGTCTTCGAGATTTTCTACGCTACAGGGAACTTCGGCTGTGGCTTCGGAAACTTCGGCGTCACTGTCCTTTTCGCCCTTGGCTCCGTTCTTGATGACCGCCAGGGAATCTCCGTTGCACACCAGCTTGAATCCGCTCTTATCCTTCAGTTCCTCGGCCTTGCAGTCCAGTTCCGGGGTGGCGACCACGGGGGCCGAGCCACCTACAGTTGTCCAGTCCCAAGTCTTTGCACCGTCTTTTTCCGTTTCGGAGCAAACATAGACTTCGCTCTTGGATGGAATCACGGCGAAATAGCCCTTGTAACTATTGTCGCACTTGGGCAAATCCTCGCTAGACGCATAAGATTCCGCCTTTACCAGTTCACTTGTGGACTCGTCACCGCAAGCGACAAAAAGAGTACCGGCCGCAACCAGGGCCACCGGCAATCCAAACCTGTATTTCATAACTACTCTCCTCGTTATAGGGCAGAGACACTCAACCCTCAAAAAGAAATGTAGTATTCCTCTCCACAAAAAGTAAACAACGTTATACAAAAAACTCCCGATGCGACCAGCACCGGGAGTTTAGACGTAATTTTAGGTATAAATTACTTGTTCTCGAAGTAGTAGGTGGTCAGAGTCTTGCCATCCTGGGAGAACTGGATAATCTGCTTGCCCTTGGGAAGATCGCCGGTGATCTTGAACAGGTTTTCGGCCATATAGGTCACCGTCAGGTTCGTGCCCTTGTCCTTGTCGGCAAAGAGGCCCTTCTTCTCGCTTTCTTCGAAGCCCTTGCAGTCCTTGTGGGCAGCCACGTCCTGTTCCACGGCGGGATAGGTCTTGGCAATGAGCGGAGAGGTCACGGAGCTAGCATTGCGGTAGAAGACTTCCAGCTTGCCCTCGATTACGCGGGGGGCCGGCAGCGGAGACATCTTGGCAGCTTCCTTCTTGCCTTTCTTCTTGCCCTTCTTCTGGTCGGGCACCTTGGCGCCGTCGCCAGCCTGGGGACGTTCCAGCTGATAGCCTGCGATGGATTCGTTGCACTGGGTGGACCAGACGACCCATTCGTTGGAAATCTTCTTCGGGCCGTTTTCTTCGTCGCCAGGCAGGTAGAGACCCGGTTCAATCTGGTCGCTATAGATGTACAGAGTCACCTTCAGGTTCGGGTTCTCTTCGGTGGTAGAAATCATGTTCTTGCTCTTGATATACTTGGAGCGGCCGGCAAGAATCTTGTAGTTACCCACGGGGACCTTTTCGAACTTGAACTGGCCCTTGCGGAGTTCCTGCTTGTACTTGTACTTTTCCTTGAGGGTGGAGTAGATAGTGGAGTCCATCCAGATGGTGGGCATTTCGAGAGGCTTGCCAGTGAAAGCGTCACAGACTTCACCTTCGATGGTACCGGTCTTTTCACAACCGGTGAGAGCCATAGCCACGAGAGCGGCGGTAGCACAGAGAGTAAGTGTTTTTTTCATCGTTTTTCCTTTTGAGTTTCTCTAAATATACAAAAACCCTCCCGTTTTAGGGGAGGGTGTAAAAGACTAGGCTTCTTCTTCGGCCTTGGCGGGAGCCGCCTTGCGGGTCTTGCGCTTTGCACCGGTGATGTTGCCGGCGAAACGCTTGTTGAAGCGGTCGATACGGCCAGCCGTATCCACGCGATGCTGCTTGCCCGTCCAGAACGGATGGGTATCAGCGGTGATTTCCAGAGAAATCACGCTATGTTCAACCCCATCGATAGTCTTCTTTTCGGCGGAAGACTTCGTGGAGCGGGTGATGTATTCTTTACCCGTATTCGCATCGACGAACACGACCGGTTGATAGTTAGGGTGGATACCTTCTTTCATTTTTAAACTTCCTGTGAAGTAGTTAATTGGAGCACACAATTTAGAAGAATTAGGCCTTTTTGGCAAGCGTAGGCCTGCTTTTTTGTATCTTTAGGCCATGATTCGGAGCCGTTTTCCAAAGAGAATCGCCCACCCCGGGTGCTGGAAGTTCCTCGGACTGTCCCTGCTTGTCGGGGCTCTTGCCGCCTGCAAGCCGGAGCCGCCTGTGGCGACCATCGTGGTCGTGAACAAGAAAATGCCCCTTACGGAATGGCCCGACAGCACCTACATCGCCGACCTGGATTCCATCCTAGCCCTGGAACCGCTAAAGAAGCAGGACAAGAACAAGCCAAGCATCGCCATGAACACCTTCAAGGCGCCGAACTTTATACTGCCCTCTTCGGTGACGGGGAAAAAGCCCGAAAAAGGAACCAAGGCGGACCAAGGGACAAGGACCGACAGCGGAAAATCGGGCCAAACGGCCTCCAAGAGCGCCAAAAACAATTCCGCCGAAAATTTCGCGAATCAGTTCACCCAGGCCCTTTCTGCGTTGCAGTCCGACCCATCAAACGCAAATCTCTACAAAGTGGTAGAGGCCAAGGAAGGCGAAGACCTGTTCAAATTGCTGAAGCGGACCTATGGGGCGGGCGCCCAGAGCCTCCCCCGCTTTTACGTGCTCTCTACCCTGCAATCAGTAAACCCCGGCGTGATGCTGGAGCACCTGAATGCCGGAGATAAGGTGAGAGTCCCTAAGTTGTAGTTACTAGTTCTGAGTTCTGAGTTCTGAGTTACTAGGGCCGCTGCGCGGCCGTTCTGAGTTACGCCTTCGGCCAGAATGTTCTTTGATAGCATTTCTAGTAACTAGTAACTAGTAACTATTAACTAGTAACACTAACTAATAACTGCACCGCAGGTGCCTACAGTACGCCCTTGCTGCTGGGCACGCCCTTCACGTTGCGACTGGGGGCAACGGCCATGGCCACGGAGCGGGCAAAGGCCTTGAAGATGCTTTCCAGGCAATGGTGGTTGTCGCTGCCGTAGAACAGTTCTACATGCAGGTTCATGCGGGCGTTCTCGCAGACCGTCTTGAAGAAATGCTCGAACATGCTGGCCTCGATGCCGCCAGCCGTCTCGCCGGGGAGTTCCACCTTCCACACGAAACCGATGCGGTTGCTGAAATCGATGCACACGCGGCTGAGGGCTTCGTCCATAGGGACAAAGTAAAAGCCGTAGCGCTCGATACCTTTCTTGTCGCCGAGGCATTCCACAAGAGCCTGCCCGAGCACAATGCCGATATCTTCCATGCTATGGTGCATGTCGATAGCGGTGTCGCCCTTGCAGGTCAAGTCCAGACGGAAGCCGCCGTGGACCTGGAACAGGTCCAGCATGTGGTCCAGAAACGCATTGCCGGAATCAATGACTCCCCTGCTGGCCTCGTCCAGATTGAGGCTCAGGGAAATGTTGGTTTCGCTGGTCTTTCTTTCAATCTTGGAAACTCGCATTATTCCGCTCCTTCGATGACTTTACCGCCAAAGACCCTGAACTTGGTGACCCGACCGAATTTCATGCCGGGCAGCGGCACGTCCTTGCCGTTCAGGTAGAACTTTGAAATGGCCCTAGGTTCGCCCACCACCACATACAGGGTGTCCGAAGATTCATAGACCATGCGGGTGCCGGCCTTGGAAAGGTTGGATTCCTTGAGGAACGAGGTATCGTCTTCGTTGTGCTTGATACCGATCCAGGTGCGCATCTCGCCAGAGGCCACCAAGATAAGCTTGGAGCTTGCACCTGCCGGAGCGGCCTTGGCCTCCTCGGTCTTGGAATCGGACGAAAGGAATATGGTCGCCGAAGCGGGGCGGTCGGATTTCTTGATAGCTTCATCCACAACGGCCTGACTGATAGGCTGGTCCTTGGCAGGAGCGGCCTTCGCCGTATCGGCGGGAGCGACCTGGGCTGCAGAGGTATCCGCATTCATGGAATCGGCGGGAACGGCCTCGGCCCCTTCGGGCATTTCAGTAGGCGTTTCTACGGCGGGTTCTTCTTCCACCACTTCGGTCTTCACGGGTTCGGGAGCGCTCTGCGCAGGCGTCACGTCCTTGAGGAACTTGGAGGCGACCACCAGGGCAAGTCCAATAACCACGAGAATAATGACGATTACCTTCCCCTTGGAGCCACCCTCCCCTTCGGCAGAACCCGAAGGCTTGCCCGGGTTACCGTCAGAAAGGTCCGTAAGGAGGCTTGCAAACTTGGAACCGTTCTCGGCGGCATACCAGTCCAGCACTCGCTTGGAGTCTAGGCCCAGTTTGGTACTCACGGAGTTCAGATAGCCGCGCAAATAGGCCTGCACCGGAAACGCCTTCCAGTCGCCGGCCTCAATCAACGAAATGTTCTTTTCGGACAAACGCGTCGCCGTGGCAAGGTCCGCCACCGTCATGGATTTTGCTTCGCGGGCGCGGGCCAGGTAGGCGCCAAGCCGTTCGTCGGGGCGTTTATCTTCAACAGGATTACTCATACCTTCACCTTCAAATTCTTAAGCATGTCTAGCGTGCGGGCTACAGGAAGCCCCACTACATTGTAATAGCATCCGCGGATAGAGCGGATCAGGCGGGCTCCGCTTGTCTGGATGCCGTAGGCCCCCGCTTTATCCATTGGGTCCAAAGAATTTACATATTCTTCCAGCTCCTGTAAGGAACAGCCCCTAAAAAACACCTCCGTTTCCTCTTGAGAAGCGTCGAGGAGCATGCCTCCGTGGGCCACCGCCACACCGGTAATCACCTTGTGGGAGCGACCGTTCAGAGACTTGAGCATTCGGAGAGCGTCTTGTTTGTCCCTGGGCTTTCCGAGAGGCTGCCCGTCCAGAAACACTAGGGTGTCAAAACCCAGCACCACGGCGGAGGGGTCCTTCTTGGAGACCGCCAAGGCCTTTTGGCTAGCGTTTTCGCGGGGAAAATCCAGGGGATTTTCGGCGGTAGGCTTTTCCTCTTCGCCCGACACCGAAACGCGGAACTTGACCCCGATTTGCTCCAGGATTTCGCGCCGCCTAGGCGAGCCGCTGGCAAGCACTAAATCTACCGCTTTTAAACACTCTTCCATAGAAAACAATTTAGCAATTAATTGTCTGACAACGAATTACATCCGCACCGTTTGGATGGATATGGGGGTTTTAGGGGGCATAGCCCCCTAGGCGAAGGGGTAGGCCGAGATACAGCTCGGCCGAGGGGGAGGCCTCCCCCTTTTCGATTCGAATTTCGGAATTATGATTTCAGAGCACTCAAAAAAAAATCCGAGCCTCATGCATAGAGCCTTTTACCCGCAAGCGGATCCTCGCATTGGTTCGACTTCGCTCACCACAGGACGCGAGGATGACGACCCATAACTCACAACCCACAACTCATAACTCATTCCACCTTGATTGTCCGCAGACCCAATCCCACGCCTCGCACCTTTTTATTACCTTTCTGGGCAAATACCGGAGTTTATTATGGAAAGATTCAAGCCGCGTGACATGTTCGTGGAGGCGGGTTACGGCCCGAACTTTGCAGATCAGCTTTTGCAGAACGCCTACAGCAAGCTTTTCGAAGGCGATCCTATCGACGAGCGCATCTGCTTTGAAGCCTCCGACGACATGGCCTACATCGTGGATATCGGCCACGACGACATCCGCTCCGAGGGCATGAGCTACGGCATGTTCGTCACCGCCCTCACCGACCATCCGGAACTTTTCGAAAAACTGTGGCGCTTCACCAAGCGCTACCTGTACAACGCGGGCGGCCCCCACCAGGGTTTCTATTCCTGGCAGGTTTCCACCACGGACTTTTCCATGATGGACCCCGGGTCTGCCCCCGACGGCGAAGAATACATCGCAGCGGCCCTTTTGATTGCGGCCAAGCGGTTCGGTCGCGACGACTACAAGCAGGCGGCGGTGGAACTCATCAACATGATGCGGCACAAGCAGACGAACGAGCTGGTGGGCCCCATCATTGACCCGAAGATGGGAATCGTGCGGTTCTCCCCAGTGCTGGGCAACGACTTTACCGACCCCAGCTACCATACCGTGGCGTTCTACCGCATGTTCGCCGAAGCCACCGGCGACGACGAATGGAACGAAATCGCCAAACGGAGCGTGGAATACTTGACGCATGCCGCACACCCGGAGACGGGACTCTGCGCCGACTACTCGGAATTCGACGGCACGCCCAAATCCATGCCCTGGTTCCCCGAAAGCAACTGCTTCAGCGGAGACGCCTGGCGTGTGGCCCTGAACCTGAGCCTCGACTACACGCTGTTCCGCGCCGACGAGCGGGAGAAGCAGATTTGCGAGAGGATCCTGAACTTCTTCGAAAGCAGGCGGCCCTACCTGGCGGACTATTCCGTCGATGGAAGTCCTTTCCCGCGGCAGGGGCGCGAGGCCACTCCGGGCGTAATCGCCATGAACGCCGCCGCCACCCAGGTGCTTGATTCCGAAAATCCGCTGATCCACGGGTTCGTGCGGGACCTTTCGAACCTGTCGGTGCCCTTCCGTTTCTGGCGCTACTACGACGGAATGCTCTATATTATCGGGATTCTCGGGACCGCCGGGAAGATTGTGTTTTAGGTTGTAGGGGTTAGGATTTAGGGACTAGGATCTAGGGGCTAGGATCTAGGGGTCGCTGGACACAAGAGGTTTTGAGGTATGAGGCTTGAGGCACAAGATTAGTAATGAGTTGTCAGTTGTGAGTTGTGAGTTCTTATAGTCGCGCCTTTGGCGCCAAATTATATACTGATGACTGAAAACTGACGACTGATAACTCAATGTTGTGAGTTGTGAGGCGTGAAGGTTGCAGGTAATAAGACGCTTTGATGGTTAGGAAAGTTTTTTCGAAGGAGTAAGACATGAACAAAATCTCTCGTAAAGTTTTTGCCGCAGGGCTCGCGATTTCTATCGCCTTTTTGGTCGCAGGTTGCGAAGACGTGCGGGTAAAAAAATACCCCAATGGCCAGGTGCAGTTCGAAACCACCTACGTAAACGACAAGCGCGAAGGTCTGGAAAAGGAGTTCTACGAGAACGGCACGCTGAAGCGGGAAACTCCTTATAAGGAAGACCGGCGGGAAGGCCTTACCAAGGAATATTTTGAAGACGGCACCTTGAAATCGGAAATCCCCTACGCCGACGGTTACATCGAAGGAACGGTGCTCCGCTACCACAAGAACGGAAAGCTCGCCTCCAAGGCCCTGTACCAGAAGAACAAGCAGGTGGAATTTGGGGAAGTTTTCGATGAAAGCGGCGACCCCGCCACTAACGGCAGCTACAAGGACCCCCGAGACGGTATCGCCTACGAGTGGGTCCGCATCGGCGACCAGCTCTGGACCGCAGAAAACCTGAACTACGCCCCGGCGGCAGGCTCCCTCTGCATGCAGTGCAACAACTGGGGCCGCCTCTACAATTTCGAAAGCGCCAAGAACGCCTGCATGGACGGATTCCACATGCCCACCAAGGAAGAATGGCAAAAACTGATTGCCGCCGCAGGCAACAAGCCCGCCCTGGCCTTGAAGGCCGGTTTCGGCTGGGACCCCATTACAGAAGGCTCCAATAACTACGGCAACGGCAAGGACGAGCTGGGCTTTGGCGTAAAAGCAGGAGGAGCCCACTTCGCCAAGAGCGACGTGCCGCTGAAGGAGCGCAAGTTCGATACCGCCGGGAAAAAGGCCTACTTCTGGACCGCCGAAGGCGAAGTGGTGGTATTCCACCACAACAAGGACAACGTCACCTTCGAGAAGTTCAACCCCGAACACGGGGCAAGCCTCCGCTGCCTGAAGGACTAATTACAAGTGTGTAGTGTGTGATGTGAGATGTGAGATGTGAAATTACACATTCCACACCTCACATTTCACATTAATCCTACGTCGTGTATTCCGCGTTGATCTTTACGTAGCCGTAGCTCAGGTCGCAGGTGAACGCGCTTGCGGATGCCTGACCGATGTTGAGCACGAGCGTTACTTTGTATTCACGCTGGCGGACCACTGCGTGGAGGGCCGCCGTCTGGGCTTCGTCCAGAGGTAGCGGGCGGCCACCTTCCAGGACTTTCACGTCGCCGAAGTACAGGTCAGTGTGTTCGGCCACCATGTTGCAACCGCTACTGCCTGCACTGCTGAGGATACGGCCCCAGTTGGGGTCTTCGCCGAACATGGCGCACTTCGCAAGGTTCGATGTTCCGATGAAGCGGGCCATGCGGAGCGCCTCTTCGTGGCTTTCGGCCTTTTCGATGCGCAGTTCGATAAGCTTGGTAGCGCCTTCGCCGTCACGGACGATATCCTTGGCAAGGCTCTGCATGATAAGCATCAGGGCCGCACGGAACTCGCCCTGCTCCGAGAGGCTCAGGTCTTCGTAGCGCAGACCGCTCATGCCGTTGGCAAGCAAGATGCAGGTGTCGTTGGTGCTGGTGTCGCCGTCCACGGTAATGGCGTTGAAGGAATCGGCGATGTCGGCGCGGAATTCGGCAAAGAAGTCGATGGGGAGCGAAATGTCGGTGGTAATGAAGGCGAGCATAGTGGCCATGTTGGGGTGAATCATACCCGAGCCCTTGCAGGCGCCGCCGATGGTCACTACGCCCTTTTCGGTATGGATTTCAACAGCGTGGCTCTTGAGCGCAAGGTCGGTGGTGAGAATCGCCCGGCCGAATTCCTCGGAGGCGTCGGCGTGGAGCTTTTCCACCAGCTTGGGGATCCCGGCCTCGATCTTGTCCATGGGCATCAGATGGCCGATCACGCCGGTGCTGCACACCAGCACGCTCTTGGGCGCAAGGTTCAGGGCCTCTTCGGTAAGGGTGGCCATGCGTTCGGCATCCTTGTAGCCCTGTTCGCCGGTACAGGCGTTGGCGTTTCCGCTGTTCACCACCACAGCCGTTGCAAAATGGGCATGCTCCAAGGCAGCCTTGTCATAAAGCACCGGGGCGGCCTTCACCTTGTTGGTGGTAAACACCGCAAAGCAGCGGGCGGCCTTTTCGCTCTTGAGAAGCGCCATGTCGGCATTGCCGCTGGCCTTGATGCCTGCGCAGATTCCAGATGCCGTGAAGCCCTTGGGGGAACACACACCGCCATTTTCCAACAGATTGTACATATCGACTCCTGCAAAAGGCGCCCTTCGGGAACTGCCGTTCCCCAAAACGCCGGTAAATTTTTTACCTTGTAGAGCATGGAAAAGAAAATCCCGTTTACACAAGAAGCCTACGACCAGCTCGTCAAGGACCTCAATAATTTAAAAAATGTAGAACGTCCCCGCGTGCTGCAGGAACTGGTTGACGCCCGCGCACAGGGCGATTTGAGCGAAAACGCCGAATACCATGCCGCCAAGGAGCGGCTTGCCGCCATCGACAACGTGGAACTGCCCAAGCTGCAAGACCAGCTGGCCCGTGCCGAAGTGGTAGCTTTTGACGCCTCCTCCGACACCATCCGCTTTGGTGCCACCGTCACCGTCAAGAACCTGAAAACCAAGCGGGACGTGGTTTACCAGCTGGTGTCTCCCGAAAGCGTAGATGCCCTCAACGGGAAAATCAGTTTCAAGAGCCCCATCGGCGCCGCCCTCATGGGCAAGAAGCGGGGCGACAAGGTAGAAGTTTCCACCCCCAAGGGCGTGAACAACTTCGAAATCATCGACTTCAAGTAAGGCGAACAGGACCGCCCGCGAGACTAGGATGATTGTAGCCCTCATTGGCAAGGACCAGTTTTCTAAGGACATCCGCATCGAGAAATTCATTGCCGATGCCCTGGGCGAACGGAAAGACGACCCTCTTTCCAAGCAGATCCTGTATGCCACGGACACGAACATCCCTTCCATTGCCGAAGCGGTAATGACCGCCTGCGACTCCGTGTCCATGTTCAGCCCGGAACAGGCCATAGTCGTGCGCAAAGCCGAAGCCCTCAAGGCAGACGACACCAAGGCCCTGGCCAAGTGGCTGGGGCATGGCCCCCAGTGCAAGCTTTTGCTGGACTTCGAGACTCTCGCCGCCAACACGGAACTCTACAAGGCCTTGAAAAAGGCGGGCGAAATCGAGAAGGAATACGACGAGCCCAAGTCCTACAAGATGGCCGACTGGATTGCCTCGGTCATCCCCTCCCATTTCAAGAAGGCCATCGACAAGGACGCCTGCCAGTACCTGGCCGAAGCCCTAGGCACCGACACCAAGCTGGTGTGCGAAGAGGTCGAAAAGATCCTCCTGTTCCAGCCGGACTGCAAGAAAATCGACCTGGAACTGGTCAAGACCATGGTGGTTTCCCAGCGGAAAATCGTGGCCTACGAAATCAACGACTATTTCGGCATGCGTGACGGCAAGGCCTACGCCAAGAAACTGAACGAAATGTTCAACAACGGCGTGCAGGCGGTGCAAATCGTGGCGTCGCTGTACTACTACGCCGTTGACCTGATGAACTTTTCGGCCCTGCTCGCGAAGGGCATGACCCCCAAAGACGCCGCCGCCGAACTGGGCAAGAACGACTTTATCTTCAACGTGAAGGGCAAGGCTCCCGAATGCGCAAGACGCTGGGGCAAGCCGCTCCTGTGCAGGGTCATCCGCAGGCTCGCCGACCTGGACTTTGAAATCAAGAGCGGGAAATGCTCCACCCGCATTAGCCAGGAACTGGCGCTAGCCGCCCTGGTGGTGCGCTAGAACTTTGTATCTACAGGATTGAACTGGAGCTGGATTCCCGAGCGGATCCAGCCGTCCACGCCGTCCTTGCCGGGGATATTGGCCAGGTTCTCGTACTTGCGGCCTCCGCCACCCAGATAGAAACGCAGCCATTCGTTAAACTTGAGACGGTATTGAATGTCCAACATGTATTGGGCTTCTTCCACACCGGAGGTTGCTCCTTCTACATCGACGGCGATGTCGTAGTCGGTATAGAGTTCCTTGTCGCCCTGACGGAGCCACGCCGCCGTAATGGCGAGAGAGTGATCGCCGTAGGTCCAGCCCAGTTCCAGCCACAGGTCCAGAGCGTCTGCGCCACGACGGTAGCCCACGGGATAGTCCACAAAGTAGGCATCGGCGTAGTTGGCCTCCCCCTGCTCGCGGTAATTGCTGCGGTAGTTCCGACGGCTGGTGTATTTTAGGAGCGGAAGCCTGCTGTTGTTGGCGGCGGGGTCGGTGCGGACCACCTCGAAACGCCAGGAGTATTCGCCAAAGCGGTTGGTCTTGACCTGATGGAAATAGCCCGCCATGTAATTCAAGATGGAGCGGTTGGTGCCCTTGTCGTCGTCTTCGCCCACGGGGCTGTTGATGTCTTCCATGTTGATTTGACCATAGAACTTGGCGCCGTTCGCCGTCTTGTAGCCAAGTTCCAGGGACGTCATGGCGGAGGTATAGCCCGTAGCGTAATTGTCGTGCCAATAGATGAAGGGGCTGATGGAACGAAATTCCAGGGCCTTGCCCCCCACCATGCTCTGTTCCACCACATAGGCCCAGAACTTGTTGGTCTCTACGCCAAAACGGTGGAACACCAGGTTCTTGACGTTGTCAGTGTAGGTGCGGTTCCGCTGGTTCGATACCTGCCGGCCGGGGTCGGTGCATTTCTGGTCGTAGGCCTCGGTACCTACCGGCGGGCAGCCCGTAGAGTGGTCCGTCACATCGCCGAAAAGCCAAGGGTTCAGGGAGCTGAGCATGAAGTCGTAACGGAAAATGCCGGGGGCGAATTTCCAGTGGACACCGTCGTGGTAGGGCGCGCCTCCCATCAAGATGTCGTTCTTGGAGATTTTCAGATCGTCGGGGCTGAAGCGGCCGAACTGCACAAAGCCCACGCCGTTAGTCCATTTGGCATAGGCGTTGTTGGGCACGTTGATGTCCAGCTCGCTGGGCTTGTAGGTGAAATTCGTTTTCCAGTCATCCTGATACCAGGCCTCCAGATCCTTGCGGAGAGGCGCTTCCAAAAGCACCTGGAAATCCTTGTAACCTGCACGGAAGCTAAGCGTAAAGAAGGGATGGACCGACTCTTCGTAACTGCGGGCGTTTTCCAGCGGGATGCGGAGTCCCCGCCAGTTGCGACCGTACCAGTCCGCCGTATCCACGGCGAAGGTAGGCTCCGTAGGGCCGCCGTTGAGCCCGATGTCGAAATCCGTGCCTATCTGGAAATAGCCGGTTTCGCCATAGACCGAGACGGACAGGCCCAGGGAGGCTGCCGCCAGTGTCAAAATCGCAAATTTGGAGCGAATTGCACCCATATACGAATAATCTAGAAAAAAGCGGTGGCGGGAGGGCTGCGGACTTTGAAAGGAGATGCCCGGTCAAGCCGGGCATGACAAGAGGAACGCGAGCGGCCTCCGTGAGCGACAAACGACTCATATTAATGAGTCGTGGTCGCGAGAGCGACTGAGATTCCGGAGACGCCGCCCCACAAACAACGAAGGAGCGGTCATTAAAAAACTTCTTGTATCGAAGACTTTGTCTTCGATACAAGAAGGGATCACCCAGGCAGGGAGACCCAGGTGATCCCTCGTGTTGTGGTGGATACGCTTGCGCGTATCCGGTGTGTGTGTTAGTTAAGGACTAGAAAGAATCCAGCTTGAAGCCGCCATTGCGGAGGAAAGCCGGCACATCGTAATCCACGCCGTTGGTCTTCAAGGAGCCTTCGGCATAGTTCGTGTTGCGGGGTTCTTCCACTTCGCGAGTAGGCATTTCAGCCATGGTCTGGCGGGTGTAAGCCGGAGTACCATAGTCACCGTTAGAGAGCTGGTCCATATCGGCGATGCCGGGCATTTCTTCCGTTTCAGGAAGCGTTGCCGTAGCAATGCCTTCGGGCATCATCTTCTCTTCGAAGGCGGGGGCCTGGGCGTTGAACTGCGCAGAGGCAAAATCTGCGGCAGGAGCCTGGGCTTCAGTCTGGGGAACAGTGTCCATAGGAATGGTCAGGGACTCACTGGCAGGCATGGCGACCGTCGTAGACTGGGCAAGAGCCACGAAGTTGGTAGCCGTCGGGCGCGGAGTCGCAGCTACAGGCTGGGGCTGCTGAAAGCCGGCCGAGCCACCGATGGAGTTGACCAGGTCCTGCATCTTGGGAGCGGCAGGGGCCATAGGCACGTCGGCTGCGCTTGCGAACATGGGCTTCATCTCGGAACCAGAAGTTCCGCCACAACCGGTGGCGATAACGGTAATGCTCACCCTTTCGCCCAGTTCCGGCAACGTAATGTCTCCATAGATAATGTTCGGTTCGCCAACCTCGCCCACTGCGTCGTAGAGATGGTTCATGGCTTCTTCGGTTTCCAACATGGTAAAGTTTTCACCATGTGCAATGTTCACCAGCACACCAGAGGCGCCTTCCACATTCACCTCTTCCAAGAGCGGAGAAGAAAGGGCAATGTCCACGGCCTTGACACCGCGGCCTTCGCCTTCGGCAACACCCGTTCCCATAAGAGCGGACCCGCCATTGGACATAACCGTCCTAACGTCGGCAAAATCAGCATGGATAAGTCCATGGCGGAACATAATAGCGCAAATGCTGCGAACAGCATTACCGAGGATTTCGTCGGTAAGCTTGAAGGCGCCAGCCATCGTCATCTTCCTGTCCGTATTTTCCACGGTGGCGGCAAGCTTCTTGTTGTCCACCACGATTATGGTGTCCACGGCCTCTCTCAAAGCCCGAATGCCACCTTCGGCATTGCGCTTGCGAACAGGTCCTTCGTAGCGGAAGGGCTTGGTAACCACAGCAACAGTGAGAATTCCCAGTTCACGGGCAATGGAGCCTACCACAGGAGCAGCACCAGTCCCCGTACCACCGCCCATACCGGCAGTGATAAAGACCATGTCCGCTCCCTTCATGGCTTCCTTCAGGTCATCAATATTTTCTTCGGCGGCCTTGCGACCAATTTCGGGCTTGGCGCCCGCACCGAGAGTCTTGGTGGTTTTCTGGCCGATGGCGATCTTGTGGTCAGCCTTGCTCAAATCCAGAGCCATAGCGTCGGTATTGACGGCGTAGTATTCCACGCCTTCAATATTCATTTCCACCATGCGGTTCACGGTGTTGCCACCGGCGCCGCCCACGCCAAAGACTTTGACCTTCGCGTTGTTGAGGGTTGATTCATCCATCAGGATGTGTGAGGTTGGGGTTATGTCGAATTCACTCATAGTTTGTCTCCCTGTTGTGAGTGGTTGTTTTGTTTTAGAAATAATTTTTTAGGACGTCCTTGAACCATTGAAGGCTCTTTTTCATGGACACCGAAATCTGCTTGCCGGTTTCACGGCGCTTTTCCTTGCGACGCTGCTTGGCGGCATACAGTAACAGCCCGATTCCCGTGGCATAAGACGGATTGGAATAGCTCTGTACACCACCGACTTCCCGAGGGTGGCCGATACGCACGGACTTGCCGAACACCTTTTCGGCTACGGTATCGATACCGTCCAGGGCGCAGCAGCCACCGGTCAAAACGATACCGCCGTTCAGCAGCACATCCATATTGTGCTTTACCAGGTCCTTTTGCAAAAGCTTGAAAATTTCTGCACAGCGGGCCGTAATCACCTGAGTCAGAAGCTTGCGGGAACACGGGACGTCGCCACGGTCACCAACGCTAGGCACCGGGAAAGTCTCATCTTCGATCAGGTTGTTCAGGCGGCAAGTCCCGTAGCGTTTCTTGATATCTTCCGCCTTCGAAAGGGAAATGGGCACGCTCAGGCACTTGCTGATATCGCTGGTAATGGCGTTCCCGGCCACGTCCAGAGAGGCCGTGTAGCGGACGGACTCGCCCACAAATACGGCGATGTCGGCCGAACCCGCTCCAATATCAATGAGGGCCACGCCCAGTTCACGTTCGTCATCGGTCAGTACTGCCGAGGCGGCGGCCAAAGGTTCCAGCACCAGTTCTTCTACATGAAGGCCTGCGCGGGTGACGCTCTTGTCCAGGTTCTGGATGGCATTCGGGCGGGAGGTGACCACCTGAACGTCAACGCTGAGCCTGCGACCGTTAAGCCCCTTCGGATTGCGGATTCCCGCCTGGTCGTCCAGGGTGTATTCTCCGGGGAACACGTGAAGGATTTGCCCCGCCGATTCCGGGATGGTGCTCGCCAGGTTCTTGACCCGTTCAATATCCACTTCGCGAACCTCTCCGGTAGGGAGCGTAATCAGGCCCTTGTAATTGACAGAGGACACGTGGCTTCCGGCAATGCCCACGTAGACATCGCGAACATCGAAATCGATGAAGGGTTCCAGCTGCCTGATGACATTCTGCAGCGTTTCCACCACATCGTCCATCTCGTCAGGACGCTTCAGGGGCAGGGCCCCGCAGCAAAGAATCCGAACCGTGTTGTCGGGGTTCATGGCTCCCGCAAACAGGTTAATCTTGGAGGTCCCGATGTCGAGACCGAAAACCAGATCTTCTTTTCTCAATTCGTTGTTGTTGTCATCCATTGACACACCTCTTGTCAAAATTCCTTATGTACAAGAAACCTGCAAAACGCAAATCCACCTCTCCGGCACAGTTCATGTCTTGAGGGAAACCGCGCTTCACCGATTCGTATAAGGTCCATAGATTACTTTCCCATTCCCTTTCGGGGAACAGAACCTTGTAGCCCACATCGCTAAAGAACACTTCGTATGCCCGGTGCTCTTCGCTCCAGGATACCTGAGATACAAGACCGTAAAGTTCGGCATTTTCCTGCTTGAGCTTTTGCAGGTGAGATGCCACATCCGCAATACGTTCAAAGGCCATAGAATCCACCACCGGCAAATGGAACGCCGTAGAGGTGGACATGGGCAAGAGAAGCCCCCGTTCCGAATAAACCGTAGCATGGCTCCCTTGGAAATACGCCACCACAGGCGAAGATTCCTGCACCTTGATGGTGAGGGAAGAGGGGAAATGTTTTTCCACCGTCACCTTGTGAATCAGGGGCAGCTGCATCAGGTTTTTCTCTACGGAATCCTCGAACACTTCGGACAGGAGCATTCCAGGTTCCACCTGGGCATTCTGCACCACGTCTTCCCAGGTGAGCATGCGGTTACCTTCAATATCGATATACTGCAGGTGCCGAAGTTCCATGGGGTTAAAACGTTGCAGGTAGAAACGGTTCGTCCACGCGAGGGTAGCAAGGATTACCAGCACAAGACCGATAATCCAGCCACGACGCTTAAACCAGCCCAAGCTTTTCTTCGCGCCATTCTTGATTTTCATGGCACGGGTACGCTTGCGCTTCTCCTCGTTGTAGCCTATACGGCGTCCAAGGAATGTGGTTTTAGGACTCAAATACATTCCTCCAAAATCTTCTGGCCCAGTTTCCAGATGTTGCCGGCGCCCATCAGCACCACCACGTCACCCGGCTTGAGTTCTTCTTTCAAAATCGGCAGCAGGTTCATCTGGTCGCCCACAAAGCGGGCGTTCCGATGACCAAAAGCAAGGGCACTTTCAGAAACCAGGGCTCCGGTCACACCTTCGATGGGCCGCTCACGGGCAGGGTAAATGTCGGTGCACAGCAGCACATCGCAGTAGGCAAACGCACTTCCGAAGGCGTCGTGCTGGTCCCTGGTGCGGGAGAACAGATGGGGCTGGAAAGCCACAATCACGCGGCGATCCGGGAAAGCATCCCTGAACCCTTGCAGGGTCGCCGTCGCCTCCGTGGGGTGATGGGCGTAATCGTCGAACACCAGCACATCGTTCTTTTCGCCCAAAAATTCAAAGCGACGCTGCACGCCTTCAAAGGCGGCCACGGCACGTCTTGCCACTTCCACGTCGATTCCCTCTTCCATGGCAAGCGCCACGGCGGCGGTGGCGTTCAGCACATTGTGCCGCCCCGGAATCTGCAGCTGGAATTCGCCGAGAGATTTCCCGTCGTTGAAAATTTCAAAATGAGGGTATCCCTTTTCGAAACGGAGGTTGTCGATATGGTACTTGGCCTGGCGGGAGAACCCGTAGGTAATCACCGGCTTGCGCACCTTGGAATAAATCTGCTGCACGTTGGGGTCGTCAATGCAAAGGATGGCCTGTCCGTAGAAGGGAATCTTGTTCACGAACTGGACAAAGGCTTCCTTGATTTCGTCAATATTTTCGTAAGTGTCCAGATGGTCGGCATCGATGTTGGTCACGATAGCGGAACTGGGCATCATGGAGAGGAAACTGCGGTCAAACTCGTCGCTTTCGGCAATGAGGTAATCCCCCTTGCCCACTTTTGCGCCACTTCCCTTGCCCTTCACCACGCCACCAACGATAATGGTGGGGTCAAGACCCGCCACTTCCCAGATTTCTCCGACAATAGAAGTGGTGGTGGTCTTGCCGTGTGTACCGGAAATGGCCAAAGTGTATTTCATGCGCATGAGTTCGCCAAGCATTTCGGCACGGCGAATCACGGGTATGCGACGGGCACGAGCCTCTACCAGCTCGGGATTGTCGTAAGGAATGGCAGAAGAGTAAACCACCAGGTCGGCGTTTTCCACATTCTTGGCCTCGTGCTTGCTATCCACGCGGATACCCAGGTGCTTCAGGTAGTCAATGACAGAGCCCTCGCCCATGTCCGAGCCGGTCACCACAAAGCCGTTCTCGTGAAGGACTTCTGCGATACCGGACATACCGGCACCACCGATACCCACCATGTGCAAGCGACGGACACGTTTACAATCATTAATCTGCATTATGCACTTTCCTTTTCCAAAATCACCTTTGCAATCTTGTCGGCCGCATCAGGCATTCCAAGCTTCTTTGCCGCAGCCGCCATCTTGGCCAGTTTCTCGCTATCGAACAGCAGGGATTCCACCTTGTCCCACAAATGATTCTCGTCGCTGTCCAGCTCCACCAAGGCAGCCCCCGCCTTTTCAACGGCACGGGCGTTGTGTTCCTGATGGTTTGCCGTAGCATGGGGGAACGGGAGCAAAATAGAGGGCTTGCCGAAGGCAAGGATTTCTGCCAGGGCCGAAGCTCCTGCGCGGCTGATAATCAGATCCGCATGTTTCATGTAGGCGTAGATCCCGTTCAAGAATCCCTTCACCGACACGTTGGGCAGAATTCCCAGACGACCAGTAATGTCATCTACATTCTTGACACCTACCTGCCACACCACGGAAACGTCCTCGTTCCCGGTAATCCGGCCGATACTTTCTTCAATTTTCGTATTGATGCCAACGGCCCCCTGAGAGCCCCCCACGATAAACACGGCCTTCTTGCCCTCGCGGAATTCCACGGGGCGTTCCAGGCTGTCTTCGGCAGGCAATTCACGGACGGGGTTTCCAAAAATCATGGTCTTTCCTGCCGGGAAATACTTGGCGGCATCTTCGGAGGTCACAAAAACGGTCTTCGCGTATCGAGCGCCCATCTTGTTGGCAATTCCCGCCACCGCATTCTGTTCCTGCAGATAAACAGGTATGCCCATGCTGCCTGCGGCAAGGACGATCGGGAGCGAAACGTAACCGCCCGTCGCCACCACCACGTCGGGTTTCACCTTGCGGATTACCTTCTTGGCATTGGACAGGGACTTGAGCAACTTGTAGGGCAGCGCCAGGTTCTTGAGGAACGGACCGCGATGGAGAGGCTCTGCGGTAATGTATTCGTAGGGCCAATTGCCTGCCACCAAGCGTTCTTCCATAGAATTCTTACGACCGGCAAAGGTAATATCTTCAACACCCATTTTCTTGAGGCTTTCGGCAATCGCCACAGCCGGGAAAATGTGTCCGCCGGTTCCACCGCACACAAAAAGGAACTTTTTCATCGTCCACTCCTTGAAGTTTCATAATCCGTACGGGGGCGAGTATCCGTCCTGTCCCCGTTTTTCATATAGGGTTCCCAGATTTTCGTGCCTGTTCCCGGTTTCGAGATGTTCAAAAGGATCCCGATGAACAGGGCCGAGAAAATCAGGTTAGTTCCGCCAAAGCTGAGGAAAGGCAAGGGCTGTCCTGTGGTGGGGAAAAGCCCCGTACTCACACAGACATGCACCAAGAAATTCAGGAACAGGGAAATCGTCAAAGCCACAGCCATGTACTTTCCGAAACGGCTAGAAGAATTGCGGGCGATTTCAAAGCCCTGGTAGAACAACATTCCAAAAAGAAGGAGAATGGCAAAAGTCCCCACAAAGCCGAACTCCTCGCCTATCACCGCATAGACCACGTCTTTGTGGGCCTCGGGCAGGTAGCCCAGTTTCTGCACGCCCATGCCGAAGCCGGTCCCGAAAAATCCTCCGTTCCCGAGAGCTTCAAGAGCGTGTTCTCCCTGGTAGGCCGAATTCTGGTTCTCCGCCGGATTGAAGAACGCCATCAGGCGCTTGGAAGTGTGGGACTTGATCAAAAGCACAATCAGGCCCACCGGAATACATGCCGCAAGAGAGATGGCAATGTACTTGAACCGGGCTTCCGCCACAAACAAAACCGCAAGGGTGATGCCCGCAAACAGGAGCAACATAGAGAAATTCGGCTGCAGGGCCAAGAGGATTGCCGAAATCCCGAAGGGAATCGCCGGCTGTATCAGGCTGCATTTCAGGGTCTTGATTTCGGTACCTGCCACCGCAAGTTTCGCGCATATCCAAGAAATCAGGCCCAGTTTCAAGATTTCAGAGGGCTGGATTCCCCAAATCCAACGGTTGGCGCCCTTGACGCTACCGCCGGCCACAATGGCCGCCACCGTAAGCACCGCCCCGATAATGAACACCACGCGGGAGCCCTTCATCCACACGCTGTAATCGACCTTCGAAACAACGAACATGATAACCAGGGCAGCAAGGACCTTCCACAGGTGGGCCTTCAGGTAGAATTCCGGAGAAAGTCCCCGTTGCAGGGCATGAGGCGTAGACGCCGTATAAACTACGGCTATGCCGAAGCATATCAGCAAGAGCGTTGCAAGCAACAGCCACTTGTTTACGCCTATGGTCTGCATGTTATTCATCTAAAGACAGTTCCTTATACCTTTAAGCCTTGGACACCAGAGAAAGTTTCAGCAGGGCATCTACTACCTGCTCCATTTTCATTCCGCGGGAGCCCTTGACCAAGAGCACGTCGCCCTTGCTCACCACGTCCGAAAGGAAAACGATGGCGTCCTGCACAGTGTCAAAATGTTCCACGCAGGCCATGCCTTTTTCCTTCGCTCCCTTCACATAGTTCTTCGCTTCTTCGCCAACAGTCACCAACAAGTCAAAGTTCATTTCGGGAACCAGCGCCCCGATACTCCGGTGCAGTTCCTTGGATTCCTTGCCCAGTTCCAGCATATCGCCAAGGACCGCAATACGGCTACCTTCCACATTCATGTTACCGATGGTCTGCAGGGCCATGCGGGTAGAAGAGGGGTTCGCGTTGTAGCAGTCGGACACAATCTTGAAACCGTCGCCCTTCTTGATTTCCATGCGCATGTTGGTGGCGCGGAAATTCTTGAGCACCTTGGCGATTTCCGCCTTAGGGATACGGAAGGCCTCGCCCACGGCAATAGCTGCCAGGGCATTGTACAGGTTATGGGTTCCGGGCACGTTCAGCACAAAGTGGGTGCGGCCCACGTAAAAGTCGGCGCAGGCGTTTTCGTTCCAGCTAAGTTTTTCGGGTTTCACCACACCACGGCGGAGCCCGAAGGTTACCACCTTGTAGTTTTTGGTGGATTTCACCTTGCAAAGCCTCGGGTCGTCGGCGTTCACAATGAGGGTGCCGTTCTTCTTGAGGCCTGCGGTAATGGTAATCTTTTCGCGGAAAACACCGTCCAGGTCGCCCAGGCGTTCCAGGTGAGAAGCGCCGATGTTGGTGATCACCGCCACGTCGGGTTCTGCCGCCAGAGAAAGAGGGCGGATTTCGTCGGGACCGCTGGTGCCCATCTCCACCACGGCGGCTTCGTGCTTGTGCTTCAGCTGGAAAAGGGTCATGGGCACGCCGATATGGTTGTTGAAGTTTCCGGCGGTGGCGTGGGTTACGAACTTGGAAGAAAGCACCGCCTTCACCATTTCCTTGGTAGTGGTCTTGCCGTTACTTCCGGTAATGGCCACCTTCTTCACCTTGAAAAGTCTCTGGTAACCCTTGGCCAGCTTGAGCAACGCCTTGGTGGTATCATCTACAGGCGCATAGGCCTTGAAGGTTTCGTTTTGGGTAGAGTATTCTTCCACGGCTGTCTGGTTTACAACGCTCATGAGCGCCCCTTCCTTTTCCATCTGGTTTACAAACTTGTGGGCGTCAAAACGGACACCCTTGATAGGCCAAAAGACAACTCCCTTGGCGCTTTCCCTGGAATCCATGCAGAGATTCACCTTGCGTTTCAGAACCTTGGGAGCAACTCCCACAGGTTCCGTTTCCAGAATCTTCAGCATTTCACCTATTGTCAAATCCAACTTCAGCATTTTTCCATAGCCTTTACTGCAATCTCGCGGTCGTCAAAATGATGTTTAGTCTTTCCGATAATCTGGTAGTCCTCGTGGCCCTTGCCTGCAATCACCAGCCAGTCACCGTCCTTCAGTTCGGCACAGGCCTTGTAAATGGCCTCTTCGCGGTTTTCCACCACGGAGAACTTGTCCGTCTTCATGCCGGCGCGCACGTCGTTGATGATGTCGGCGGGGTTTTCGGTACGGGGATTGTCCGAAGTGAGCCAGGC
>JAFVTX010000035.1 GCA_017503015.1 Fibrobacter sp.
AAGGCCGAAGTGGTAGGGTCCCATGGTCTTAAAATCCAGACGGATTTTGCACTTTCGGGAGCCGATACCGCAAAGTTTGGCGCCGTCCTTTTGCCCGGTGGCGGCATTGGTGTCAAGAACCTGAAGGCCTCTGCCGATGTGGAGAAGGTCATCTGCGATTTCAACGATCAGGACAAGTGGATTTTCGCCATCTGCGCCGCTCCCTTGGTACTGAGCAAGGCCGGGCTTCTCGTGGACCGCACTGCCACCTGTTTCCCGGGCTGCGAAGCGGAGCTGGTCTGTAACAAGTTTGTGGAAGACCGCGTAGTGGTAGACGGCAACATTGTCACCAGTCGCGGCGCGGGCACCGCCGAAGAATTCGCTTTCGAATGTATCGCCCAGCTGGGCGGCCGCGACCTTGCAGAAAAAATCCGCAAGCAGGTGGTGGCGCGGTAAGAACTACTTCTCGATAATCGCCGAGGCCACGATGCCGTCGCCGGCGTAGAGCACCATAATCTGGCCAGGCGTGGCGGCAAATTGGGGCGTATCGAACCGGATAGAGATTCGGTTGTCCGTAAGTTCGGTAATGCTCGCTTCGGCGAAGGTGTGGCCCAGCCGGATTTTCGCCTGGAGTTTCTGCTGCAGCAGGGGTGAATCCTTGGATACCATCAGGTTCAGCTGGCTCCCGCTGACTTCGCTACATTGCAACAGACTGCGAGGGCCGAGCACCACTTGATTCTTCTTGACGTCGATGGCAATCACGAAAAGGGGTTCCGGCTGACCGCCGATGTTGAGCCCTTTCCTTTGTCCGATGGTGTAATGGATGAACCCTTTGTGCTGCCCCAGGACCTTGCCGTTTACATCTACGAAGTCTCCGGGAACGTTGTCGCTTTCGTCAAAGAGCACAGAGTAGTCGCCACATTCCAGAAAATCTTGGCTCTCCTTTTTGGAGGCGAAATCTTCCCAGCCGATTTTACGGGCCAGTTCCTTGACTTCGTCCTTGTGCATTTCGCCCAGGGGGAACAGCACCGACGAAAGCTGGTCTTCGGTTAGCCTGGAAAGGAAATAGGACTGGTCCTTGAAACTGTCGCGGGCCCTCCACAGGAACGGTTCCTCGGGACTCCTGAAATCCAGACGGGCGTAGTGTCCCGTGGCAAAGTAGTCAAAATCTACGCCCATCTTGCGGACGGCGTGGAGCATGGCTCCGAACTTGATGGACTGGTTGCAGCGCACGCAGGGGTTGGGCGTACGGCCCGCCCGGTATTCGGCGCGGAAATAGTCCAGCACGTTTTTCTTGTATTCCTCTACCACGGGAACCACGTGGAAGGGGATGGACAGGCGCTTGGCTACACTCTCGGCGGCTTCGATGCTTTCGCTTTCGTTGGGGCCGAAACATCCGGAGCGGCCCTCCACGATGGGCATATCGATGGAACCGTCCCAGAGGGCCATGGTAATGCCTATGACGTTGTAGCCCTTCTGCTGCAAGGTCCAGGCGGTAAGGGCGGAATCTACGCCTCCCGAAAGTCCGACTGCTACTGTTTTGTTGTTTGGTTCCATAATACTAGCGAAAATATAGGAAAATAGAGTATAGAGACTAGGATTTAGAGACTAGAGATTAGATTCTAAATCCTAGCCCCTAATTCCTAACCCCTTTTTGTATATTAGAAACATGATTGAAAAACTTTTGAATGCCCTGGACTCCGTCTTGCTTGGCAAGCGGGAGTCCGTAGAAATGCTGGTCATGGCCCTGCTGGCCGACGGTCATGTGCTGGTAGAAGATGTGCCTGGAACAGGCAAGACCACTTTGGCGAAGGCCCTGGCGGTAGCTATCGGGGCGGACTTTGCCCGCATCCAGTTCACGCCGGACCTGCTCCCTGCCGATGTGACCGGCGGGGCGGTGTTCCGCATGAACACCGGGGACTTTGAAATCCGGAAAGGTCCCGTGTTTACCCAGATTCTCTTGGCCGACGAAATTAACCGCGCTTCGCCCCGCACCCAGAGTTCCCTGCTGGAGGCCATGGAAGAGCGTCAGGTTTCCCTGGAAGGGGAACGGCACGCGCTGCCTAAGCTGTTCATGGTGCTGGCTACGGAAAACCCGGTGGAATTCCATGGGGTGTTTCCCTTGCCGGAAGCCCAGATGGACCGGTTCCTGATTCGGCTTTCGTTGGGCTACCCCTCTACGGAAACGGAACTGCAGATTTTGCGGAGCCATCGTGAAGGAAAACCCCTGGACACGCTTGCCGCCGTAACCTCTCCCGAAGAAATCCTGAAGGCACGGGATGCCGTCCGCAAGATCCATGTGGACGAATCCCTGGAAAGGTACGTGGTGTCGCTGGTCCAGGCCACCCGTGAAAACCCAGCCGTACGCCTGGCCGCAAGTCCCCGCGCAGGAATCAACCTCATAAAGATGGCCCAGGCGTCTGCCTACATCCAGGGCCGGGACTTTGTGAATCCCGACGACATCCAGCGGGTGTATTCCGCGGTGATGGAACACCGTGTCTTTGCGAAAGACGGAAACGCCTCTACGGTGAAAAACATTCTGGAATCTATCCGCACCCAGGTGAAAATTCCTAAGTAGAAGCGGGGAACATGTCGAAGGTTCCTTCCATAAGGTGGCTGCTGGAGGCGTACCCCCGGACTCCCAAGAGGACGGGGCTTCTTATGCGACTTTACTTTATCTGGCAGGAGTATTTTATGCCCGCCGGTCACAGCGCCTTTGCGCTGATGTTTTTCTCTATGGTGGCGGGACTCGTGCCCGGCTTCTGGGCCGCCTGGATTTTCTGCGGCTTGGATTTTCTGTTGTTCCTGTCGCTGTTCCCCTCCCTTTTTATGACCTGCCGAAAGAACCGCTTTGAAGCGGGGGCTATAGAAGTTTCTCCTGTTGTGGAAGGCGAAACGGCAACGGTCCAGGTGCAGGTGACTGCAAAAAACCGGATAGACGCGGTATCCCTTTCCTGTTTCCGCATGGATGCCAGTCTTGCAAGCGAAGAATCGCCCTATGTGCTTATGAATCAGGGCGAATCGGTAATGCTCCAGTGCAAGGTCAGAACCAAGAAGCGTGGAGCCTATACGGTAGGGAAGGTGTCTCTCTTGATTCCCGAAATCATGGGCATGTTGCGGTATAGTGCCAAGGCGGGATCCGCGGAACTTCTGGTTTACCCGAAGCCCGTGAAAATATCGGCTTTCGATTTTTTGACCTGGGGCAGCAGCGGTATGGTCTTTGCGCCCCTGCTGACCAGCGGCTTTGCTCGCGGGCTGGATTTTTCGGGAGTGCGGGAATACCAGGAAGGGGATGCCCTGCGGGATTTGCACCACAAGGCCTTTGCCCGCTACGGAAGGCCCTTTACCAAGGAATTTGAGGCGGAACGTGGAGCCGGAATCGTGATGGTGCTGGATGTGCGAGGAAACACCCTGCAGGAACTCTCCCTGCAAGAGAATCTTATACGCCTTGCGGCAGGTGTAGGCGCCTGGTTCATGGAACGAGGAATTCTTGGGCGGTTCTTCATAAACGACGAAGAAATATCCCTGAACGCGAGCGATGGTGGCGACAGCCTTTTTGCCGCCCTCGCCCGGATTCCGGCGGCAAGCCCTTTCAAAAAGAGCGGGCCTGCAACAGAGGGCGCCTGGTCTCCGGCGGCAAGGCCCATGGGGCCGGTGCTACGTCTCGGGCTCCATCGGGAAGAAAATCCGCTGGTCCACAAGCAGGTCCTTGTCTGTGGCGGAAAAGTCCCGACGGCAGCGGGTGACGACACCCTGATGGTTCATTGCTCCCTCTTGAAGGATAAAATTTCCCTGACTAGGCAGGAGGATTTGCTCCCATGAGAAAATCCCTGAGGGAAATGTTCAAGACGCTGTTCCTGGTGCTTGCGTCCGTGAATCTGGGAATCTCCAGCGAGATGCTTCCGCTTGGAATTATTTTCGCCTTGGGCTTCTTGTACCTTCACTGGGGGCTGGACAAGCCTACGCCCCTGTACAAGAAGCGTTTTGCCTATGGGGCCATTGTTCCATTTGCCCTGTGGTGGGTGGTGACTCCCGAGGTGGAAAACGGGATTTCTCCTTACGTGGTGTTTATTCCGGCCTGGTACTTGTTGACTCTGGCGTGGCTCCAGAAACGGAGTCTTGGGCGGGGCGGTTTTGAGGCCTTTGTCATTTTTGATGGCGTGGCGGCTTTGCTTTTGGGAATGTTCCAGGCGGGGCGCACCGGAGGAATCTTGGGAGCGGTGGGCATACTGCTTGCTATCCTTGCCTACAGGCGCACAAAGACGGCCTGGTACAAGTACGGGCTGTTCCTGCTGCTGATAGCCTTTTTCGGGTTTACCTCTTTCGGAGGCTGGCAATACTGGAAAAACCACCGGAGTTATGACGGACGCTGGGGTGATGATTATTATGAACGGAATCGCGTGATGGGTTTTGATCCTACGGTTTCTCTAGGTTCGTTTTCCAGCAATTACATTTCCAAATATAATAGTCAGGTCGTTTTGCGGGTATGGGATAAAAATGCTCCTGAATATTTACGAGCTGCGGTCTATGAAAAATATGTAGGTGATATCTGGAAACTCCCTGCAAAATCTAAGCAAAAGCTTTACCCGGCTTATTACCGCATCGACTATCCGGTCTTTGAACTTGTAGATTCTGTCACTAGACGTGAAAATGTACGCTCTGTTTGGGTTCAATCGGCCTTAGACAATTTTGGCTTTCTTTTTGCGCCATCTAATGCGGTGGGAGTGGCTGCCAAGAATGCAGATTCCCTAGATTTCTACAAGACAGGGATTTTTGCGGGAGCTAACGGGACTCATGGGGACTGGTATTATTTTGTGGATGGCTCTGTTGGTAGTACGGTCTGGCAATTACCTCATGATAATGGCGATTCGGCTTACTTGCAGATAAGTAAGTCTCATAAACCCTTTGTAGATTCTGTTGCTATTGCTATGAACTTGCCCCAAAGGGATTCCGTACAAGATTCTTTGCCCAATGGGGACTACGAAAAAAATGTCTTGACAATAGTACATGATTATTTTGTTCAAAATTTTAAATACTCCCTAGTTGTTCCAGGTGTTCGTGAAAACAAAGGTGATCCCTTACGAGCATTCTGGAGAGCAAAAGAAGGATTTTGTGAATACTATACGACACTTGCAGTTTTGCTCTTGCGTCATCAGGGAATCCAGGCTCGCTACGTGACGGGCTTTGCGCATCCAGAACGTAACGATGATCGTGACTATGTCGTATTTCGTAGGTATCATAGTCATGCTTGGGTAGAGTTCCTTTGGAACGGACACTGGTATTCCTTTGATCCGACACCTCCCATGGATCCTGGACTTTTTTCGAAACTCCCCATTTGGTCGTCTTGGTGGGAAGGCTTTAGTGGACGTTTGGCTCGCTTGTTCCATTTAGTGAAGGAGGGGGAGTGGCGCCGTGTGGTAGACGATTGGCAGGCCGTGACCCAGGGGTTTTTGGGCAATTCTCTAGTTTATGGAATATCGCTCTTGCTTTTGCTGGTAATTTTTGCCAGAAGATTGCTTAAAGGAAATAAGCACAAGGTTCGGATAAAACTGGATGCGCGAGTTCAGTCTTGGGTTCGTTCCCTTGACCGGGCAGAGAAGATGTTGAAGCGCCATGGATTTATTCGGCAACCGGGGGAGACGGTGGGGGCTTTTCTTGTCCGCATTGAACCACAGGTGACAGTCACCGGAGAGACCCTGAGTGCGCTCGAATCTCTCCGCGAGTACGAAAAGCATCGCTGGCAATAAAAAAGTCCCGCAACTTGCGGGACTTTTTTTCATAAAGTTGAAAGATTATTCAGTGCGAACGAACACTTCGGTATCGTTGCCGGCGAACATGCCGTCACTTTCGGCTTCTTGGAAGAGAACGGTGTTAAGGATAAGTGTAACTGTCTCACCAACAACTTCAATTTTTGGAGTTGTAGTAAATGTTTTGCCAAATTCAACGCAATCACCTTCTTTGTTTGCCTTGAAAATGAGCGTTCCTTCGTTGATGGACCAATGGCCTTTGTCGTCAGTTCCGCCGCTTAAGGACCCGGGACATTCACCTGCAGTGGATCTTGTGTAGTGATATAGGCTATCTTCTGAGAAAACCAAGGTTCCCCCCTGTGCGGCAGAAAAGTCGGTAATAATCTCGTTATTGCCTTTTTGACTAATAGACTTCAGCGTCCATGTACCGACAAGGCAGTCTTCGGACAATCCTTCTGCACAAATTTCAGCGGGAGTTTTGTTGCTTCCGCTATCATCGCTACAAGCTGTAAAAAATGCCAGGGTGGAGGCGGCCAATAGCGTCAAGATTTTTGTTTTCATATTAATCCTCTTAGGTTTGTATACTCGTAATATATATAAAAGTAAATGAGAAAAGTGAAAAAAATCATTAACTATGCGAAAAGTGGGATTTTTTTACGCCTAATCGGTTCAGCCTGTTGTATAGGGCCGTGCGGAGCATGCCCAAGCGCTCGGCCGTGAGGCTTACGGAGCCACCATTTTTGGCGATGGAGTCGGTCAGGAACTGTCGTTCCTGTTCCAGCAGGTATTCCTTGAATTCGTCGTAGCTATTGCAGTAGGCGATTCCTGACGGAGCCTTTTCCTGGTACAGTCCTTCGTCGATTTGCAGGTCTTCGGGTTTCAAGAATCCCGGGTTTGCAAAGCATAGCGCCCGCTGGATAACATTTTCCAGTTCACGGATGTTTCCCGGCCACTGGTGGGCTTGCAGCTTTTTCAGGGCTTCGGGAGACAAGATGAAATTCTCGCCTTGGGGGGCGTACTGCCTTATGAAATAGTTCGCCAGGTCTTCGATGTCTTCCTTGCGGCTCCGCAGGGGGAGAATCTGGATGGGAATCACGTTCAGGCGGTAGTAAAGGTCTTCGCGGAATCGTCCCTTGCGGATTTCTTCGCTCAGGTCCCGGTTGGTGGCGGCGATGATGCGCACATCTACATGTCGGGTCTTGTTTGCCCCGATGGGGCGGATTTCCCTATTTTGAATGACCCGCAGGAGTTTCACCTGGGCGTGCAGCGGCATGTCGCCGATTTCGTCCAAGAAGATGGCGCCGCCGTTGGCCTCTTCGAAAAGGCCGATGCGTTCGTTTTGGGCTCCGGTAAAGGCTCCGCGGGTGTGACCGAAAAGTTCACTTTCAAAAAGGGCGTCGGGAATGGCGCTGCAGTTCACGGTGACAAACCGCTCGTACATGCAGGCAATGGCCCGAGCCACCAGGTCTTTACCCACGCCGGATTCGCCCTGTATAAGGACCGGCCCCGTGTGGAGAATGGTCCGTTCCACTGTTTTGCGCAGGGTTTCCATAGCGGGACTTTTCCCAACCAGGTGGCTCATCCGTTCCCTGAAAATCATCTTGGCGCTGTAGATGTCCTTGAGCCTCAGAATCTTGCTCATCAGGTGGAGCTTCAGGGACTCTACCGACAAGATAATGTCGTAGAGGTTGTTGGGAATGGAGATGAATTTTTCGGGATCCTCGGCATAGACGAGAATCATGGTGTCCGGTTTTTCAAGGCGGATGGCGGTCAGGGCCTCCACGTTGCACTGGACAAAGGAATCCAGGTCCCAGACGACAATGGGAGAGGTGACCAGTTCTGCTTTGGTCCAGGCGGTAAAGGTTTCCAGTTCGTAGTTCACCGACGAAAGCACATCCTGGATAAAGGCGGATGTGTCGGTTTCGTTGGAGAATAACTGGATGGAGGACAAATTATCCTAATTCCTTACTTCTTTTTGTGCCTGCCACCACGGCCTTGATGAGGGTGCTGCGGAAAGCGCCTTCTTCGAGAGCGTCTACGCCTGCGATGGTGGTGCCGCCGGGGGAGCAGACCATGGCGCACAGGTCGCTTGGGCTCTTGCCGGACTGCTTCACCAGTTCTACGGCCCCTTCGATGGTCCCGAGGGTGAGTTTCAGCGCCACGTCCCGGGTAAGGCCTGCTTTTACGCCTCCGCGGGTGAGTCCTTCGATGAATTCGAAGACGTAGGCGGGGGCACTACCGGAAAGTCCGGTGACGGCGTCCATCAAGCTTTCGGTGACGCGACAGGTGACTCCGATGGTTCCAAAAATTTCTTCGGCGGTCTTCAGGGTGTCTTCGGAGACGCCGTCGGTGGCAAGCGCCACCGTGCCCCTGCCCACCGTAAGCGGCAGGTTCGGCATCACGCGGAGCACCTGGTTCTTGTTTCCGAGAGCGGCGAGGAGTGATTCCCGCTTGACTCCGGCCATGATGCTCACGAAGGTCTTTGTGCCCTTGATGGCCTTGACGGCATTTTTCCATTCGTTGGACACGAGCTTGAAAATTTGGGGCTTCACGCAAAGGAAGGTTATGTCTGCCTTTTTGACGCCTTCTGCGAAGTTTTTGACGCGCACACAGCCCAGCTTGCTTACCGCCGCAGCGGCAGTATCGTTGGGGTCAAAAAAGAAGATGGACTTGGGGCTGACTTTTGCATTCAAAAGTCCACGGAGGATAGCTCCTCCCATGTTGCCAGTGCCTGCAAAGAAGATATTCTTGTTCATGATAGAAACCTTTCAAACCTTTATAATTTAATAACAAACACCTAATGATCAACGTGAGATGTATAATGTGTAATGGTTAATTTCTCATTTCACACTCCACACTCCACATTTTACATTTTTTTACCCGTTCATGGAGTTCAAGAAATCGTAGTTTGTCTTGAAGGACTTCATCTTGTCACGCATGAATTCCATGATTTCCACGGTGGTCATGTCCTGCAGGTAGCGGCGGAGCACCCACACGCGGCGGAGTTCGTCGTCGGACAAAAGCTGTTCTTCTTTGCGGGTTCCGGACTTGAATATATCGATGGCCGGCCAGATGCGCTTTTCGGCGATACGGCGGTCCAGAACCAGTTCGTTGTTACCGGTACCCTTGAATTCTTCGAAAATCACTTCGTCCATGCGGCTGCCGGTCTCGATAAGGGCCGTGCCGATGATGGTGAGGGAGCCGCCGTTCTCGATTTTACGGGCGGCACCGAAGAAACGCTTGGGCCTGTGCATGGCATTGGCGTCCACACCGCCGGAGAGGATTTTTCCGGAGTGGGGAATCACCACGTTGTTTGCGCGGGCAAAGCGGGTGATGGAGTCCAGAAGAATCACCACGTCGTTTCCGTGTTCCACCATGCGCTTGGCCTTTTCGATGACCATGTCGGCCACCTTGATGTGGCGGGTGGGTTCTTCGTCGAAGGTAGATGCCAGCACTTCGGCCTGGATGTTCTTGCCTCGGGCTGCACCTTCTTCGCGGAGGCGGTCCACCAGCTTGCGCATTTCCGTCACTTCTTCGGGGCGTTCGTCAATCAGGAGCACCATCAGCTTCACTTCGGGGTGGTTGATGGTGAGGGCCTTGGTGATGTTCTGCAAAAGAACGGTCTTACCCGTGCGGGGAGGGGCGAGGATAATGCTGCGCTGGCCCTTTCCGATGGGGGTGAACAGGTTCATGATGCGGGTGCTGTATTCTTGAGGGTCCCATTCCAGATTAAGTCTTTCGATGGGGTGGATGGGCGTCAGGTATTCGAAAGCCACACGGCGCTTGGTTTTCTCGGGGGGTTCGAAGTTCACCGTGTCAATGCGCATCAGGGCAAAATACTTTTCGCCTTCCTTGGGTTGGCGGATCTGGCCGGTGATGGTGTCGCCCATCTTCAGGTCGTAACGGCGGATGATGTTGCGGCTGATGTAGATGTCGTCGGGACCAGCCAGGTAGTTGTGGTCGGGGTTCCGCAAGAATCCGTGTCCGCCGTCGGGAATGATTTCCAGCACGCCCTCGGTATAGATGGGGCAGTCTTCGCCGGTGGTGGCGCTTAAAATGCTATAGACCAGGGCCTGCTTGCGCATGGTCTTGAAGTCGGGGATTCCCAGTTCGTCGGCCTGGCGCTGGAGCTCGAACATGGGGAGCCCGCGGAGTTCTCTCCACTTGGCCCGCGCGGCGGCCACCTTCTCGGGGTCCGGCGGCGGTAGCTGGATGCTCTCGTCCAAAAAGTCGTCCTGAGGCAGGTTCTTGCCGTGGCGGTTCTTGAACTTGTTAAACTTGTTGAATTTATTGTTGTTGAACTTGTTGTTGCCCTGGCCGCCCTGGTTATTCTGGTTGTTTTGCTGTCCCTGGCTGCCTCTGTTCTGATTTTGGTTGTTTTGCGCCTGGCCTTGGTTGTTCTGACCTTGCTGTTGGCCATTCTGGTTCTGGCCCTGCTGTTGGCCGTTCTGGGCGTTGCCCTGTTGCGGGTTTTGTCCATTGTTTTCGGTCGGTGCGGCCGCAGTAACGGCTGGGGCTCCGTCGGCTACGGGAGCGGCATTGCTTGCCGGCGCTGCTTTTTCGGCCGGGGCTACGGGTGTGGCTTTCGGTTCGGCTTTCTTTTCCGCTTCCATGAATTCGGCGGCGGCCTTCTGGACATCGCTATCTTCTTTTGCTTTTTTCGGGGGGCGACCGCGACGCTTGGGCTTATCTGCCTCTGCGGCTTGATTCTGTTCGGGGGTCATAGAAACTTCGTTCAATCCTTCATCAGGATTACTTTTTGATCTAGGCACTAGATTATCCTTTGATATAGTAAGGTCTTTTTTAAGAGGAAAAGAACTTGAATGGGGGATATGGTAAGATGGAGAAATACTCTCCATAAAATTGGGAAGGCTTTGCTCCCTCAACGCCCTATAAGATAAATAAAAAAAAAGTTTTTGTCAGCAAAAAACGGCTTAAATGTCAAAAAAAAGTGAAAAAATGACAAGTTGTTTTAACTATATTAGGGGTCGTGGAATCCTTAGAAAGAGTTTTTGTGGCTCTTGGCAGCAATCTTTCTCCTCGGGGCAAGCGCCTCTCTGAGGGGCGTGACATGTTGCGCCGAATTTCTGCCGGTGGCTGGAAAGAAAGCCCCATCTACGAGACTCCGCCGGTAGGCCCTGAAGGCCAGGGTCCGTATTTCAACCAGGTAGTGAGTTTCTGGTATGCGGGCACGCCTACGCGGCTGCTCCATTACCTCAAGGGTTCCGAGCTGGTGCTGGGCCGCAAGCCCAGGGGACACTGGAATTCTAGGGAAATTGATTTAGATCTTTTGTATTACGGCAACAAGGTGCTGTCCGGCAGGCCGCAGGTCCCTCACGGGGAGATTCTGCACCGGCAGTTCGTGCTTGTGCCGCTGAACGATATCGCCCCCGATTGGGAAGACCCGTTGAACGGGCGTACCGTGAAAAGTTTGCTTGCGGATTTGCTAGCCCGCGAGGGGAAAATCCCGTTCCGCACCGTCACAGGGGAGGAAGACTGATGCTTACGGACAAGGGCGTGCATTTTTTGGCCATTGAAGGGGTCATCGGGGTCGGAAAGACCACACTCGCTCGGATTATCGCCGAACGGTGGAACGCCTTCTGCATCGAGGAAAACTTTGCAGAAAACCCCTTCTTGGAAAAATTTTACGAGAACAAGGAAGCCTACGCCTTCCAGACCCAGCTGTTCTTTTTGCTGGACCGCCACAAGCAGTTGCAGAACACGGGAATCCAGAGTGACCTGTTCCACGACCTGCTGGTGTGCGACTACACCTTTGACAAAGACCAGATTTTTGCGGCCCAGAACCTTTCTGACAGCGAGTACACCATGTACGAGCAGGTGGCCCGCTCCCTGGACAAGGACCTGCCGAAACCCGATCTGGTGGTTTACCTGCAGGCCAGCGTCCCGACACTTCTGAACCGTATTCGCGGCCGTGGCCGCCAGATGGAAAAGGCCATCGAGGGCAACTACCTCAAGGACCTTCAAGAGCGTTACGACCATCTTTTCTGGCACTATCCCAGCGCTCCCGTGCTGATTATCAACACGGACAATATCGACTTTGTACACAACGAAAATCACCTGAAACAAATTCTGGATGCTATTGCGGAGTGCCCGCGGCAGACCACCTACTTTGTTCCCGATGGTAACTAAGAAGGCAATATGCAAATCATCAAGACTATAGCGGAATTACGTGAAACCCTGAAACCCCTTATCAAGAAGGACAAGGTCATTGGACTTGTGCCCACCATGGGTGCCCTCCACGACGGTCACGGGGCGTTGATCAAGGAGTCCGTAAAGAAATGCGAAGTGACGGTGGTGAGCGTTTTCTTGAACCCGATCCAGTTCGGTCGCAACGAAGACCTGGACAAGTACCCAAAGCGTCTGGAAGCCGATGCCAAATTGGCGGAATCCCTGGGGGCGGACTATGTCTTTGCGCCCAGCGTTGCCGAAATGTATCCCGATGGCGACCCGCTGACCCTGGTGCGGGACGAAACCCTTGAAAGCATGTACTGCGGTGCTTACCGCCCGGGTCATTTCCGCGGTGTCTTGACCGTAGTGGCCAAGCTGTTCCTGATATCCGGGGCGAACAAGGCTTTCTTTGGCGAGAAGGATTACCAGCAGGTGTTCCTCATCGAAAAGATGGTGAAGGACCTGAACTTCGACATCGAAATTTATCGGGTGCCTATCGTCCGCGAAGAATCTGGCCTTGCCCTTTCTAGCCGTAACGAATACCTGACTGCCGATGAACGCAAGCAGGCGCCTAAGGTGAAAGACTTATATGTGGATGTTGGCGCTAAAAATAAAAAGGATGCCGAAAAGCGGGTGGCAGTAGGTGATTATATTGCCTTTAAA
>JAFVTX010000036.1 GCA_017503015.1 Fibrobacter sp.
ATGAGTGGTGAGTGGTGAGTGGTTGGTGGTTAGGGCTGAAGGCTCGGGGCACAAGGTCTGAGGTTCGAGATGTAGAACTAGAAATTAAAAATTTTTATGGGTGGGGGAAGTCTCCCGCACCACCTAAAGGTGGCCATGCCCACATAAGCGCTGAAGCGACCCCCTCCATCGTGGAGAGCTTGTCGAACCATAGCGGGAACATTCCGTGAACACTCAATTACGAACGTAACAAAAAAGTAACAAAAACAACCGTGCATTTCCCCTTTTTTCACACCTCCATTTACTATATCTCTGAGACAAATTCACAAACAAAAATAAAAAAGGAGCACACATGCTTTTCAAAAAAATTCTTCTGTCCTCAGCCCTCATCTCCATGGCCGGTTTCGTGGCCTGCGGCGACGACAGTTCCTCCAACTCCGGTTCCGGCGAACTCCCCAAGAGCGTCCCCACCTTCTTTGACCTGGCCGATGTGGAATGTAACGCCGACCGCAAGTGCGAAACGATTATCGTGGAAGAAGGTCCCGACACCTACGAATGCGATGGCGTCAGCCAGTGGAACATGTTAATTAACAGCATGCCCTCCAAGGTCTGCCCCGCCAAGGAAGAAGAAAAGGGCGCCGAAGATGACGAAGAAGGCAAAACCGAAGGCGACGACAACAAGGCCCCCGAATCCTCTGCAAGCGAAACTACTTCCACCGATAGCGGTGCCGAATCCACCGACAGCGGTGCTACTTCTACTGACAGCGGTGCAGCCTCCACCGACAGTAACACTGAATCTGCCAACAGCGGTGCCGAATCCACCGACAGTGGTGCTGGCGAAATGGTGTCTTGCAATGGTATCGAAGGCATTCCAGGAACTCCCAGCTGCCTAGAGGTCCCCGTTTCCGATACAGAAAAAGCAAACGCCATGAAAGAACAGTGCGCAAGCGTGCTTGGCGGCACTCTCGGTACCGGCTGTCCCGCAGATGCTATAAACTAACCCTCTTACCCCTTAAGGATAAAAGGTTTCCACTTTTGTGGGAGCCTTTTTTCCTTTCTCGATAACTATAAAACAAATCAGGAAACAACATGTTCAATAAAATCATTCTTTCCCTATCCGTCATCTTCTTGGCAAATCTTATGGCCTGCGGCGACGACAGCAGTTCAAATGCCACCGACTCCTCCGACAGCAAAGACAGCACTATCACCAGCAGCGACTCCGAAGAAACGAATTCCAGCGAGAGTAATAGCGAAGAATATAACACTGAAGAATCTTCCGAAAGCAACGAAGACTCCGGCAAATCTTCGAGCAGCAACACCCCCTCTGCCGATAGCGGCGAAAAATCCTCTGGCAGTGCCCCCGTCGCTATGATTTCCTGCGACAATCTTCCCGAAGAAGGCCAAAAAGCCTTTGGCACCATGGGCGAAAAATGTACAGAATTTGAAAAAGGATCCATGGCCGCCTCCGCTCTGGAATTGCGTTGCGAAGACCACGGTGGCACCCTGGGCACAGGATGCCCCGCCAAAGAAAACAAGAGCAACGACAACTGCATTGACAAGAGCCAGTGCGACGCCATCGTCAGGGGAGATTTCTCCACTTGGCATTTTGTCCGTGCCGACGCCTTCGGTGAACCTACAACCTACACGTATTCCGTTGACGGTTCGAGGCTAATTCTGGACATCAATGGTCAAAAGGACGAAAATACCTATAGTTTTTACGACATGACCAAAGAAGCCAGCCAAGAAATGGCCTTTAGCGCCGTCAAATCCACCTGCAAAAGCGGCATGGAAATCGAAGGCGCCAACTACTGCAACTAAACCTATTTCGCAGAAAATTCCCGCTCTATCCGAGTAAGATCCTCGCCCCATTCGGCGAGGATTTTTTGTTTCAGTTTCTTGGCCAAAGAGGGGGCGCGCCCTTGGGTAGAGACGGTTACCGCTATATTTTCGCCAAAGTCCATACGGGCCGGTACAATAAAATCCCCGTCCAGGTAGTCGCAGGCATTGTTCACCAGAATGCGACGGGCACGGGCGTCATTACTCACCTGGGCGTTTACCGCCGGCTGGTCAGTACAGATAAACACCATAAAGATACCACGAAGATCCAGTGGTTCGTATGGGCGATTTTTTATAGCTATGAGGTTTGAGGTATGAGGTCGGGCTTCACCCTTTGAAGTAAGATTTTCGAATTCCGGGTCAAACTGCGGAGCAACCACAGTAATACGTGCTCCCGTAGGCAAAAGAGTCTTGACCTTGCGGAAAGCGATTCGTCCACCGCCAACCACAAGAACGTTACGGCCCTCTAGGTTCAGTTCGATGGAAAGAAGGGACCTATTCGGAGTTCGGAGTTCGGAATTCGGGGTTATCGAGTGGGCTTTATTCTCTGCGGCACGCAATCCAGAAACTACCATGTCGCCAAATTCCTTCCAATCGCCAAGGCAAGGCAAAAGAGTTATGGGAATCTGCGGAAATTCGGCCTGCAAACGGGCCACCACACGGGGCACGTCATTTTTGGCGTGCTGCCCATTCAAAAGCAAAAACGGCAAGAGCGTCACCGATTCCACATCTTCCCGAAGCAAGGTCCGCAAGTCATTTTCCAGGTCCAAAAGACTGGTACTCGCCACGCGGGTACCGGGCAAGTCATGGTGCAACTTGTCCAGGATTTCCTCAAAGCCCTTATAGGCTCCCGGTAAAATGCAATGATGGGCGATAATCAGGATAGCTTTCACGAGTAATATTCCACAATTTTTTTCACGAGGGAGTCCATGGTGGTCTCGTCTGAGGTGACGGTTTCATAGCCGTGCTTGCGGGCGGTAGCTTCGGTCAGGCGGCCGATGCAGAAACTCAGGCGAGAGACGAGAGACGAGAGACGAGAGACTTGTACAAAATTTTCCACGGCGCTGGAACTTGCAAAGACCACAGCATCAGCGGATTCAACGGCTTCACGCTTCCATTCCGGGAGTTCAGAAACTGGAAGCGTCTCGTAAACCACCCAGCGGGTCGCCTGCGGCAATAGTTTTGTCATGGTATCGTCGGCAAGATTGCCCTGCAAGAGGAGGATGCGAGAGACATCCATGTTCAGCGAAGCCAACAACTTTCCAAGACCCTCGCCGGTATGGTCCTCGGGCACGTAATCACAGCGGATGCCGTACTCCAGCAATTTCTTTTCGGTAATTTTCCCGACACTGGCGATTTTCTTGCCGGCAAGAACACGCACATCATAACCGGCGTCAAACAGCTGTTTGAAGAAACTTTCGACGCCGTTCACGCTGGTAAAAGCAAGAAGGTCAAAGTCTGCGAGGGAATCAAAAACGGAGGAGATCCCCGCCTTCGCGGGGATGACAGAAGAAGGGGCGGGGATGACAGAAGGGCATTTCAGAGTACGGGTTTCTATCATCGGGGTCTCGATGACTTCGGCGCCGAGAGCCGTAAGCCTTGCAGTAATCCCGCTTGCCTGCTTTGCCGCGCGGGTTACTACAAGTCGTTTACCCGAAAGGGGCAAGTTCTTTTTCCAAGCGAGACTCTTGCCAAGCTCGACGACGCCCCCCATGATGGTGATGGCAGGGGCCGTCACCTTTTCGCGAACGATGGTCTCCCCCGCTGTCGCAAGCGTTGCCATTACCGTCCGCTGGTACGGAGTCGTTCCTTTCTCGATAAAGGCAACCGGAGTTTTCGGGTCCTTACCGCATTCCACAAGGCGCTGTGCGATAAAGTCCATGTTGGCAATGCCCATCAAAAAGATGAGGGTGCCGGAGCAATGGGCGAGATTTTCGAAGTCGAGGGAAAGTTCACCGTTGGATTCAGCCTTTTCGTGGCCGGTGACAATGTGGAAACTAGTGGCAATTCCGCGATGGCTTACGGGAATTCCTGCATAGGCAGGTACAGAAATGGCAGAGGTAATGCCCGGAACAATCTCGAATTCCACACCGGCATTCACAAGCTCCAGGGCTTCTTCGCCACCACGACCAAACACGAAGGGGTCGCCGCCCTTGAGGCGGGCAATAGTCGCACTCGGCATTTCGCAGGCGAACTGCACCAGCAGCTTATTGATTTCGGATTGCTTGACCTTATGGTGCTGGGGCATCTTGCCTACATCCACCATCTTTGCCTTCGGATTGCACATCCCGAGTATAGCAGGGGACACCAGACGGTCGTAAACCACCACATCCGCCTTTTCGAGAATCTCCTTACCGCGCAAGGTCAAGAGTCCCGGATCGCCGGGACCAGCACCAATCAGATAAACCTTTCCAGACATCTGATGTAAAAATAAAAAAAGAGCGCCTGTCCACAAACCCGAACACGCACTCAAGAAGACTTTTTTCCTAGCCCCTAAAACCTAGCCCCTAAATCCTAAACCCTAGCCCCTACATCATAATGCTCACGCATGTAGGCCAAAGCCTTTTCGGGTGTCAGCGGTTTGCTGAAATAGTAGCCCTGGATGTAGCGGCAGCCTTCCCGTTTCAAGAACTGCAGCTGTTCTTCCGTCTCTACCCCTTCGGCAATCAAGTCCAGGTTCAAGGTGTTGGCAATGCTAATCACCATCCGAGCAAAGGTGGCATCCTCTTCGTCGTCGGCGATGTGGTCGATAAAGGACTTATCCATCTTGAGGGTATGCACCGGATAGCGTTTCAAATAAGAAAGGGAACTGTAGCCCGTACCAAAATCATCGATAGAAATCTGGAGTCCCATGTTGGAAAGGGCCCGCATAATATCTATGGCCTTTTCCACCTCGCACATGGCGGTGTATTCCGTAATTTCAAGCTTCAAGTTCTTGGGGTTCAGGTGGGTTTCGGCAAGCACCCGCTTCACGTCGTCCACCATGTTGTCCAGAGTGAACTGCTTTGCAGAGAAGTTTACGGCCACACGGATATCGCTGAAACCCATATCTACCCATTTCTTGGTCTGCTCGCAAGCCATCCGCAGAATCTGGGCACCCATAGGCACAATCAGGCCAGTCTCTTCGGCCAGAGGGATAAATTCTGCAGGGGAAACTACTCCGTGCTCAGAATTATTCCAGCGGACAAGTGCCTCGAAACCGGACACCCTGTTTCCTTGCTCGATATCGACGATAGGCTGGTACACCAGCACGAATTCCTGGGCCTGGATAGCCCTTCGGATTTCGTACTCCAGCTTGTACAGCTTCATGGCCTTTTCGCGGATTCCACCAGCAAAGAACTGGATGCCACCGTGATTACCACCCTTCTTCAAGTCCCTGAGCACCGCCGTAGCGTTAGACAGCAAATCTTCTACGCAGTCCACGTCTTTGTTCACCACGACCGCCATGGACACGCTGATATAGAGTTCTCGACCGTCCAACTGGATAGGGGTTTTCACCTTGTTGTGGAGGCGCTTTACCGTGGGCATCAGCTCGTCGTCGGAGCCCTTGCCTTCAATATCGTGAATCACTACGGCAAACACATCGGGACCAATGCGGGCTACGCAGTCGTTGTTCCTACAAGTGGAACGAATACGGTCAGAAACAATCTTCAGAACGTTGTCGCCAAAATTCATGGAATAGGATTCGTTGATGGCACCAAAGCTATCAATGTCCAAAAGAACAACCGCGAATGTGTAATCCGGCTTCTGGGCGGCCATATCCACGTCTACCTTCAGTTTTTCCAAGAAGAACTTTCGGTTATACACGCCCGTAAGGGCATCGCGATAAGCGTAGAACTGACGATTGCTTTCTTCTTGTTCGTGGGCGCCTGTAATAGAGCCGATTACACGGATTGGTCTTCCCTCTTCGTTACATTGCGACCGGCCCGAAACAATAATTTCAGAGTTTCCGTCTTTCGGCACATTCAAAAGCCGAAGCTTCGCCGAAAAGGGCGCATTATCCTCTAGGGATCGGGTGAATTTCTCCTTAAACGTGGTCCAGTCGCTTTCTAGAACCCCATTCTTGAGGGTGTCAAAGGAATCCACGATGCTCGTTAGCGGAATATTCAAGAACTTTGCTACCCTATTGGACCAATAGACCTTTCCCGTGGGCACATCAAAGGTCCAGAATCCGTCAGAGGACACGTCCACCAGCATCTGGAACAATTCATCCTTTTCGGAAAGATCCTTCTGGTAATCGCGGGCGGGAACCTGTTCCACCTTCTCGGGAATCACCACATCGTTACGAATCTTTTTTCTGTTGCCCTGAACAGGAAATTTGTAAAAGAGGGCCACGTACGCAAGGAAGAAAATCGCAAAGAAGTAGGGAATAAACCCCATGGGTTTTTCAGATAAATGAATAATATCTGGAATAAATGCGGTAAATAAGAAACACGCAAATAAAAGCGCAAAACGCAAAACCGAATGTTCGTCAAACAATCTCATAGCATCCCTAACGAGGTGAATATAACTTAAAACAACAGTTCTTTGGGAGCTCTCTGCAGTCCAATTCAAACTATTCCAAATTGGAATAACTGACGCTATTTCTGTTCTTCTAGCCTAGAATAAAGGCTATAGAGCTTTTGGACCCCATTTTCAAGCCCGTAGTAGTGCCTGATGTAAGGAATAAGTAAGCCCAAAAACAGAATATCCAGAACCAGAACTAGGATTTCCGGCATAGCCACGAAAAAAAGAAACCCGCCTACCGTGAGCAAGGCAAAAAGGATCATGACCAGCTCGTGAACCAGTCTTTCGTGCTGGAAAAAACCAATGTGAACCCTGACCGAGAGCAATTCCTCGGACGAAAGAGCCGCTCCTTGAGCAACACGATGCTCCAGATAGTTGGCGTAATCCTCTAGTTTCTTCAACATGATTCCCAATATATAGTTTTTTTTCAAAAAAATTGAACTTTTCGCCCATAAGAATGTTATTTTCAGTGTATGGAGTCCCTAAAATTCAATTCGCTCCCCGAACTGTTCTTTGCCACCTGCCATCGAGAGGATTTTGGCGGCTGGTACCAGCGGCAAAACGGGGACTGGACTCACTTTTCAAAGGAAAACCTGGAACGAGACACCCAGGCCTTGGCCCTTGCACTCCATAGCCACGGGGTTAAAGAAAGAGAAAGCATCGGGATTATCGCCAGGAGTTCCCCCTACTGGATCATGGCAGATATCGCCACCCAGATCAACCATGCCCGTGTGGTTCCTCTTTTCCCGAACATTTCTTCGGAAAATTTTGCATTTCAATGCGAAGATGCCGTCGTACACATCTTGGTCATAAACAACATGAATGACCTGGATGCACCTCTAAAAGAAAATCTTTCGGGATTTTCCACCATCATCTGCATTGACTCCGCCTCCCCTCTCCCGGGCAACGGCATTTACTGGGACGACCTTTTGGCCGAAGGCTACGGATTGATGCAAGACCCAGAAAATACAAGCTGGCTACACCAACAAATTGAGTCTATACAGCCCGACGACCTTTTCAGCATCATCTACACCAGCGGTTCCACCGGCAGGCCCAAGGGGGCAGAACTCTCCCACCGGAACATGCTTTCCCAAATTCAGAGCATCTTGGACCTTTATACCGTGGATCCTGAAAAAGACCGGTGCCTTACCATGCTGCCCGTGGCCCATGTTTTTGAGCGAATGGCTGTGTATTTCTACATCTTGAATGGCGCCACCATCTATTTTGCCGATTCCCCAAAGAATGCGGCCAAAATCATGACAGAAGTCAAGCCCTCCGTAATGATTGTGGTTCCGAGGATTCTCGAGCGACTTTACGAGAGCATGACCGCAGCAGCAGACAAGGCCAGAGGGCCTAAACGGCTCCTTATCAAGAACGCCATCAAGCTGGCCAAGCTGAACGACCCCACCAAAAAGCGCAGTCACGCCATGCGGTTTTACGACAAGCTGGTTTACTCCAAGATGCGTAGCGCCATCGGCGGAAACTTCAGGCTTATTATCTCCGGCAGCAATGCACTAAACAAGAGTATTCTCAGGTTCCTGTTGAACATCGGACTGCCCGTCTACGAAGGTTACGGCCTCACGGAATGCTCCCCTGTAGTCAGCGCCAACTGCGACCATGCGATCGCTCTAGGCAGCGTGGGCAAGCCTCTAAAGCATTTACAGGTAAAAATTGGCGAAAACAACGAAGTCATGGTGAAAGGCGACAGCGTGTTTAGAGGCTACCACAACATGCCGGAACTCAACGCCGAAATCTTTACCGATGACGGATTTTTCAAGACCGGCGACCAAGGAAGCATAGACGAAAACGGTTTTCTCTCTCTTACGGGCCGCATCAAGGAACTCTTAAAAACCAGCACCGGCAAGTACGTAAGTCCGAATCCAATCGAGCTAGAGATCAGCCGACACCCCCTAGTAGAGCAAGCCCTGGTCATCGCCAACAACCGAAAGTTCGCCTCGGCGCTTATATGGATCAACCCGGAAGGAGCCCGTCGTCTGCTCCGGATTTCCAAAGAGGATTTTCGCATGGATTTAGCATTGAAGTCCCTCCGTGTAAGAGAATCCGTATTCCGTCACATTACCCGCATCAACCGCAAGTTGAACCACTGGGAAAAGATATGCCGATGGGTCCTGATCGGAGACGAGCTCACCATAGAGTCCGGATTGTTGACCCCCACCCTAAAAATCCGTCGAAAAGTGGCCGAAGAACGCTACGCCGACAAGATTGAAGGGATTTATCAATAGCCAGTCAAGTACCCCGGGACCATCGCAAGCCCCACCAACCAGTCTTTCCCTTTTATATTTTTTCTCTGCTGAAATTAGATCAGCAAAAAATAATTATTGTCATTTTTTGTCGTAAATAATTAGCTAGATTAAAGGACATGGAAGCAATGACTGCTACACAAGAAAACATCCAACAGTTGGTCGCCGAAATCCAGAAGGTGCTCCTTGCCCGGGGCGAGATGCTCGCTACTGCGGAATCCTGCACCGGCGGGCTCATCGCCTCCGAAATCGTGAACGTGGCAGGCAGTTCCGCCGTGTTCGCCGGCGGCATCGTCGCCTACCAGAATTCCGTCAAGCACGAACTTTTGGGCGTACCTGCCGAAATCCTCGAAAAGCACGGAGCCGTGAGCAAGGAGACCGTAGAGGCCATGGCCAAGGGGGCACGGGAAAAGTTCCATGCCGACTGGGCGGTGGCCACCTCGGGCATCGCGGGGCCAGGGGGTGCCGAACCCGGCAAACCTGTGGGTACGGTGTGGATGAGTGTCAACAGTTGTTTGCAAAATGAGGCCTTTTGTAAAATTTTCGCAGGAAATAGGCAAGAAATCCGCGAAAAAAGCGTCTATTACGTGTTGGGCAAGCTACTTTTTTTGCTAAATAACCAAAAAAGCACTTGCACAAACGAACACTAAAATGTATATTAAACTAGAAAACAACAAAATGGAGTCAATCATGGCTAAGAAAACGACAACACCCACAAGCAACCTTTCCAGCGAAAAAGCGAAGGCCGTCGAGGCGGCCATCGCACAGATCGAGAAGAACTACGGTAAAGGTTCCATCATGGCCCTCGGCAGCCAGCCTGTCGAAGAAATCCCCGTCATCCCGTCGGGCTGTATCCAGCTGGACATGGCCCTCGGCGTGGGAGGTTTCCCCCGTGGCCGCATCATCGAGATTTACGGACCTGAATCCTCCGGCAAGACGACCCTCACCCTCCACGCCATCGCCGAGGCCCAGAAGCTTGGCGGCGTGGCCGCCTTCATCGATGCCGAACACGCCTTCGATGCGGTCTACGCCCGCAAGCTGGGCGTCGATATCGAATCCCTGCTGGTGTCCCAGCCCGACACCGGCGAGCAGGCCCTGGACATCGCCGAGACCCTGGTGCGTTCCGGCGCCATCGACATCATCGTCATCGACTCCGTGGCAGCACTTGTCCCCCAGGCCGAAATCAACGGCGAAATGGGCGACAACCACGTAGGCCTCCAGGCCCGCCTCATGAGCCAGGCCCTCCGCAAGCTTACCGGCATCCTCTCCAAGTCCAACACATGCATGCTGTTCATCAACCAGCTCCGCATGAAGATCGGCGTCATGTTCGGCAACCCCGAAACTACTACCGGCGGTAACGCTCTCAAGTTCTACGCCACCCAGCGTATTGACATCCGACGCATCGCCGCCATCAAGGACGGCGAAGAGGTCATCGGCAACCGCACCCGCGTCAAGGTGGTCAAGAACAAGGTGGCCGCCCCCTTCACCCAATGCGAGTTCGACATCCTCTACGGCTGCGGCATCTCCCGCGAAGCCTCCATCCTGGACCTGGCCTCTGAACTGGACATCATCCAGAAGAGCGGTTCCTGGTTCAGTTACAACAACGAGCGCATCGGCCAGGGCCGCGAGAACACCCGCCTGTTCCTCAAGGACAATCCGGAACTCTGCAACGAAATCGAGCAGAAAATCCGCGAGAGCATGAAGGACGTGGAACTGTTCAAGCTGGGCGAGCAGGACGCCGTTTCCGCCGAAGACGAGGTTTCCCTCTCCGACACCGGCTCGGAAGGCTAGTCCCGGAAGTTCAACAAAAGCAGAAGCCCAATTAGTGAAAAGGCGGGACTCCCCCGCTTAAAAACAGAAGACCCGAACCTTTTTAGCCATTGTACGGTTCGGGTCTTTTTTTTGCTGTATAAGACCCACCACCCAAAAAAAATTTCGAGCTCAAGCAAGACGCTTTTTCTTGCGCATTTTTCCCGAAAGTAGGCTTTTTTCCCTACAAAAAGAGAAATTTGTCACACCTTGGTCGGTAAATAGTTGCACAAGTCCAAAGATTAGGTTATATTACCCATAAGAAAACTTAATCAAGGAGTAAATATGAAATTCTGGAAGCTGGGCCTCGCCCTATCCCTCACTGCCGCATTCGGCATCACCGCCTGTGACGACTCGTCCAGTGCCGACGAAAAAAAGATTGGCATTGACGACGCAACCTACGAAGCGGGAAAAGTTGCCTGTGTGGTAACATCTACTGTGGCGGAGACTGGCACCTTTGTCCAGGAAATGAGGATGGATGACCTCAAGATCACGATGACCGTAACCATGGATGACAAGGGCGTCATCACGGAGAAAATCGAGCACAACCAGGAAATCCCCCAGGACACCTGCGAACACTACAAGCTCGACCCGCTTTACAAAACGGTTGAATGCAAGGCCAAGACCATCACAGCTGTAAACGAAGGAACCTTCGAAAAGTCTGAATTCGAAGCCCTCACAGAACTTATCAGCGCCGCCTGTAAGGAATCCAACGGGCAGGATATTCCCAAGAAAGAAGAAATTGAAGAGAATCTCCCCAAGCTTGGCGAATGCAGCGAAAATAACAAAGGCGAAGAAGCCGAAGTCTTTGAAGGCAAGGGCGTATTCGTAGTCTGCGACGGAAAGAATTGGGTGCCCAGCAAGAACGAATGCAAGGGCGACGCCAAGGTCGACATTGCAACCATTACATTGGCTTGCAAGGACGGCAAGTGGACACTCAGCTCCGACAAGGAATGTGAAGACGGCAAGACCGAAGCCAAGAAATTCCCCGGTGTTGAAGTGAACGCCACCTGCACCGACGGAGCCTGGGTAATCGACGTTCCCGAAGCCAAGACTGAAGATGCCGGTGAACCCGCAACTGAAGAAACTACCGAAGAAGCTGGTACCACCGCCGAGGAATAATCGGATTAAAGCCCAACTTATTGGAAAGTCCCGCGGAAATCCGCGGGATTTTTTTAAGCTTTATCGGCACATTTTAAAGGTCGGCGTAACGCACAAGTTTCCGTCCACTGCCCAAGGCCGTCCGCAAGATATCGCGAACCTTCCCTTCCCTGGTCGGGAAATCTACCGGGTGCAGAGCTATTCGCGGGAGTCCGACGGGAATTTTCAAAATAAGCTCGCCAAACTTGAAGGCCGGCTTTATCAGGAAATCCGGGATACCCGCAAAACTAGCCACCGGTGACGCAAGGCGAACACCCCGAGCTGTCGTAAGCGAAAAACGGTCCTCGAAAAGCATGCCCTTTTTACGGACTTGTTTGCACAGAAAATTATTGCTGTACCAGGTCGGCGGAATGAACGCCACCGGTTTTTCTGCATGTTCGCCCAAGAGCCCGTTCCATGCCGCAAGCCCCGCCTGCAAAAGCCTGTCGGATTCATACTCGCTAAGGCCTGCAAATTCCGCTTCGCCACGAGTCAGGTTCATGGCGACAAGTCCCATATAACTGCGACCCTGGCTGAACTCCGCCTTGTGCTTGTAGCCGTGGAGAGCCAGTTCGAAGCCTTCGCTTTTTAGCCGAAGGAGCGTTTCGCGAAAGCCCTGCACCGATTCGTCGGTAGCCTTTTCCGTATCGGGAATGACCAGCACGCTAAAGGGCGCACCAACCAAGTCCTTCAGTTCCTCGAGAACCGGAGTCACTTTTGTGTAGTTCCAGACGCTGAAATCGTGAAAACAGAGAAGAAACTTGCGAGCCATGCTGTGAATATAGCTATTAGTTATGAGTTCCATTACGAGTTACTAGTTCTGAGTTACTAGTTCTGAGTTACTAGTGTCGCAGATTTCAAGGAACTTCTTGATATAAGATAATCTAGTAACTACTAACTAGTAACTAATAACTGCACCGCAGGTGCCCCAATCCAGTAACTAGTAACTAGTAACTAATGACTAAATTGCTATCTTTCACGTTATGATTGAATCTATCATCCTCGGCCTTTTGCAGGGCCTCGCCGAATTCCTCCCCATTTCCAGCTCCGGCCACCTCGTGCTGGGCCACGAACTCCTTGGCATGAACGAGGCGGGCATGTTCTTCGACATCATGCTCCATGCCGGCACGTTGCTTTCTATCTTCGTGGTGTTCCACAAGAAGATTACCGACATCATCGTGGGCTGCATCCGCCGTAATCCGGACCAGTTGCGCGAAGCAGGCTACATCATTCTAGCAAGCATCCCGACAGCGATGATCGGCCTCGGCTTCAAGGACTTGCTGGAAGGCCTTTTCGAGAACCCGCGGGCCGTGTGCGTGGCCGAACTCTTTACGGGCTTGCTCCTGTTTACCTCCCAGTGGGGCCCTACCGGCGCCAAGCATCCGGATAAAGAAGGCGTCAAGATGAACTGGTGGCGCGCGCTCGTGACCGGCGTGGTTCAGGGCATCGCCTGCATTCCGGGCATCAGCCGCAGCGGTTCTACCATCAGCGCCATGATGTTCATGGGCGTGAACCGCAAGTACGCCGGCGAATTCAGCTTCCTCATGAGTATCCCCGCCGTGGGTGGCGCAGCCCTCCTCGACGTCATCAAGTGGGCCAAGTGCCAGAGCGCCGAGAAGGTCGCCCAGATGGCTCTCGAGAACCCGGAAAAGGCAGCCCAGTGCGCCGACGCCGGCAGTTTCACTCCCGAACTTTTGGTAGGCATGTTGGTGTCGTTTATTTTCGGCATTATCGCCCTCAAGTGGCTCATGACCTTCTTGCAGAAGGGCAAGTTCCAGCACTTCGCCTGGTACGTATGGGCCGTGGGCATCCTGGGGTTGGTTTTCATCTAGGGCTACATGATTGTCTGTAAGAAATGCGGCGAGAAATACGAAGACGATATGCCGCGCTGCCTTTGGTGCGACGCTCCGAATCCGGAGCACCCGCTGAATAAAGCCAAAGTGGTCGCACCTTCCGTAGTCGTCACCACACAAGCAACGCCCCCTATGCCTGCTGTAACTTGCCCGGGCGTCACCGAGCCATCCGTTGACCAGCCAGCCTCGCCTGTGGTAACCGACGCCAGCAAAACCGTCGCGGTCATAGACCCAGAGCAGGACCTGGATACCGTCATCGAGCAGCAGTTCCATCAAAAGGGATTCCTGTGGAGCGTTATTCTTGCGGGTCCCTTCATATCATGGCTATGCCATTACAAGTACCTTAAGAAAACCGACAAGTTCAGCACAAAGTTCTTTTTGCCCCTATTCGGCATTGAGTGCGTGTCCAAATCTTTATTCTACATGCTTTCAAAGGCTAATTATTCTGGATTAGCCTTCGGCCCTTTTTTACATGCCATCATTGTCATTATCGTCTGCCTGTTCTATTGGTTTTTCATCGGAAAACTAGGCCTCGTTCTACTCAAGAAAGCCGTTCCAAACTATGACCAAAAGGCTTTCAAAAAACGGGAACGCATCGGGATAGCTATCGGCATCCCCATCTTCGCTTTAGAATTTATCGCCGGATACCTTCAATACGGCACTGCCGCTAGAATGTTGGGAGTTTGGCTAGGCAACGCCCTCCGGTAGTTTTCCCACCATTTTTGGCACGGTTCTTGCATCTTCTATAGCGAAAACAAGGCAGGACTGCTATTTTGTTTCATTTTGAAACATTACGGTAGCCTAGACCGCTCGAAAATTAAACATCAAGGAGATCCCCGCCTTCGCGGGGATGACAAAGGACAAAAAAATGGCAACAGAGAAGATGGAATTCCAGACCGAAGTTCGCGACATGCTGAACTTGATGATCAACTCCCTTTACAGCAACAAGGAAATCTTCCTCCGCGAACTCGTCTCGAACGCGGCGGACGCGCTGGACAAGCGCCGTTTCCTTTCGCTTTCTAACGCCGACCTCCTGCCGCAAGGCACCCAGCTCCGCATTGATATCTCGGTGAACAAGGAAGGCAAGCGCATCGTTGTGGAAGACAACGGTATCGGCATGAACAAAGAAGACTTGATCAACTGCCTGGGCACCATCGCCCGTAGCGGCACCAAGAACTTCATCAAGAATTTGAAGGAAGGCGACAAGGGCAGCGTCGATCTCATCGGTCAGTTCGGTGTGGGTTTCTACTCCGTGTTCATGGTCGCAAAGAAGGTCGAAGTGTTGACCTTGAAGGCCGGCGAAACGCAGGGTTACCTGTGGGCATCCGAAGGCACGGGCGAATTTGAAATTTCCGAAGCCCCGCGCGACAAGGTGGGCACCAAGATTACTTTGTACCTGAAGGACGACGAAGACGCGGTCGACTTTGCCAGCGAATGGAAAATCAAGGACATCGTGCAGAAGTACAGCGGCTTCGTGAGCTACGGCATCTACTTCCACCCGGAGCCGACCAAGAACGACAAGGGCGAAATTGAAGAAAAGCCCGAAGAACGCTTGAATGAAAAGCAGGCATTGTGGCGCCAGAGCGAAAAGGAAGTCACCGAAGAACAGTACAAGGATTTCTACAACGTCATCAGCCACGAAGCCGACGAACCGGCCGCTTGGAGCCACAGCCACGCCGAAGGTTCCCAGGAATTCTGGAGCCTCGTGTACATTCCGAGCAAGGCCCCGTTCAACATCTGGCACAACGACGCATTGCACGGCCTCAAGCTCTACGTGAAGAAAGTCTTTATCATGGACGACTGCAAGGACTTGCTGCCGCCTTGGCTCCGTTTTGTGCGCGGCGTGGTCGATAGCGAAGACTTGCCGCTGAACGTGTCCCGTGAAATTTTGCAGAACAACAAGATTATCACCAACATCCGCAAGCACGTCATCAAGAAGGTGCTCGACACCTTGCAGAACATGGCCGACAAGGATGCCGCCAAATACAACGCCTGGTGGCGCGAACTCGGCATGGTCTTGAAGGAAGGCTTCTACATGAACTGGGAACATCTTGACGAACTCAAGAAGTTGCTCCGTTTCGAAAGCACCAAGACCGAAGGCGACGCTCTCGTGGGCCTTGACGAATACGTGAAGCGCATGCCGGAAGGCCAGAAGGAAATCTACTACCTCATCGGCGACAAGAACGCCGTGAAGTCCAACCCGATGCTCGAAGCTTTCAAGGCCAAGGGCTACGAGGTGTTGCTCATGAGCGACGGCATCGATGAATTCATGATGTCGAGCCTCACCGAATTCGGCGACAAGAAGTTCCACGACATCGCCCGCGGCGACGTGGACTTCGAAAAGACCGAAGACGAAAAGAAGGCCGAAGAAGAAAACAAGGGAATCTTCAAGGGCCTCTGCGAAAACCTGCAGAAGGTCTTGGACGAAGACATCAAGGAAGTCCGCGTGTCTAGCCGCCTCAAAGACAGCCCCTGCTGCCTGGTGACCAGCGAAGACGCCATGAGCGCCCAGATGGAACGCATGATGAAGGCGATGGGCCAGAAGAACTTGCCGAAGAGCAAGCGCATCCTCGAAATCAACCCGACGCACCCGATTTGCGAAATGCTCAAGAAGAAGGTCGAAGCGAAGGAAGATTTGGGTGACTGGCCGAAGGCCCTCTACGGTCAGGCTCTGCTTGCCGAAGGTTCTCCGCTCCCGAACCCGGCAGAATATGTGGCTGCAATTACGAAACTGCTGACCGCAAGTGTGAAGTGACGCCTTTGGCGTCATCCTCGTGAAGACGAGGATCCATTCATTTAGATACAAAAAGACCGCGAATCAATCGCGGCCTTTTTTGGGAAAAGCTATTTCACCTGGGCACGGAGCGTCTGTACATTACCGCTCGAAACCACACGCACCAGGTATAAGCCTCGATTCAACTGACCCAGCGACACGCTATGGGTTCCGGCGGATTGCCCGTGATACCGCTTCTTGAGGTTGCCCTGCAAGTCAAAGACATACACCTTGACTTCTGACGCCGTGGTTGCAGTTACTGTCAGTTCGTTACGGACAAACTGTACCTTCAAGCCGCTTGCAGCAACAAAAGCAAAGCCATCCCCCTGTTCTTTACTAGAACTCGAAGCAATCTCTACACTCGAACTAGAAGAAGCTTCAATAGAAACAGTGAGTGTCTGAGCCTTAAGGTCGTTGTAATTGTCATTACCCCTTACCATAAAGTAAACGGTATAATCACCCGCCTTCGTTGCGGTCGGCAAGGTCTTAGAATACTTGTCAGCGCCCTTTAACTTATAAACCATTACGCCGTTTTCA
>JAFVTX010000037.1 GCA_017503015.1 Fibrobacter sp.
TGCCTTTACCGGATGCAGCCAGGAAGAGGATGCTATCCAAGTGAGCGAAAAGAAGGCCGTTAAGGTAGTGGTAAATATGGATAAGCCGGGCTTTGGCGAAGATACTCGCGCTCCTCGCCAAGGTTGGGAAGGTGATGAATCCTTCGAGAAGTCGGTGGCCTCCATCCAGGCACCGTCAAGGCAGATGAACTTCATGTCCTTCAGGGCGCTAGAAGAATTGCCGTTCTTCTTGACTTCGCCTTCACGCTTGCTGTTGCAGGTGCCCAGCTTGAAGTTTTCCCACCAGAAGTTGTTCACGTACTTCTCGAATGCGGGAACCTTGTCGGAGAGTTCCCAATCCTCGATGTTCTTGCGGATACCAGCAAGACCTCCCTTCAGGCTGGTTTTTGCGGCCCAGTCGGCGATGGCGGTCTGAACCTTTTCGTTGTCCCACACGCCGTCGGCCTCGATGTCGCTGGCATAGTCCGCCAATCTCTTGCTGAAGGCCCCTTCCTTCAGGTCGCTTTGCATCAAGGTGCTGATGGCAAGCAGAGCCGCGCTCCCGTCGCTCGAGCCGAAGATGTTCATGTCTTCGGAACTTCCGAAGTCGCCCTGGATTCCGAAGGAGGCGAGAATTTCCTTTTCGGCCTGTTCCTTTGCCTTCTTGACGGTAAGGTCGTTATTCTTTAGCAGATAGAGGGAACGCTCGTGCTCCAGGTGGGTGAGCAGGTTCACGTTCACCTGGCTGCGGTTGCTCAGGTCTGTAAAGGCGTAAAGCGTCACCTGGGACTCCGATTCCTTGCCGGTCACTTCGTTGAGGTAGAATCCGTTGGCTTTCAGCAGGGCGAATTGTGATTCCAGGTTGACCACATCGACGGAGAATTCCCCGCGGTCGCCCTTGATCTTGCCTTCGTAACTGCGGCCGGTCTGGGCGAGGGTCTTGCCCTCCAGTTCCTGCACGGTCACGCTGGCTCCTTCTACGAAGGGCCCCTTCTGGGATACGCCGGAAATCGTCTTGTTCTCGATGGTGACGATTTCTTCGGCAATGATTTCACCGTCCTCGACAGAACCGCCGGCTACGCCGGAATCCTTGTCGCTGTCTCCGCAGGCCGCAAAAATGCAGGCGGTGGAAAGGGATAATTTTAGGAGCTTGTTCATTTTCTCCTCCTTTGGTTAAAGGGGTTGTTTTAAAGGTGTCGCCATGTTGGTCAGCGGGAACAGCTGCATGTTCAGGCGGTAAACTTCTTCGGTCTTGGCGCTTTCGGTGGCAATGGCCACGATACGGCGACGGCACTCGGCCAGTTCTTCTACAATTTTGGCGTAGGCTTCGCGGGTTATACCTAGAGTCAAACCGGTAATGTTACGGTCTTGGGCGGGGTCGTTTTTCAGGGTATCGACGGCGAGTTCCGCCATTTGCACCTGCAGGTCGTGGGCCACGGCTTTCTGGACGGTCTTGGTGCTGCGGGAGGGGTGGCTCATGCGGAGCGAGCGGTCGGCCTGCCGGTAATGGCCCTGTTCGTCTTGGGTCAGGTAGCCAGCTTCCTGTAAAAAGTCCAGAATCTCCCGGACTTCGCCGGTCTTTACGCGGTAGCGGGTGGCCCTGGAAATCTCTTTCGGGGTCGCGCCATCCATGGCGGGTGCGAGTTCACGGATAAGGGAATTCTTCCACGACTTGAAAAATTGGTATTCCTCGGCGGTGACCAGCTTCACCTTGTGGATGCGGGCCAGCTCGGCGATTTCTTCTAGGATGCCCTTTTTGTCGCTTTCCTTCTTTGCGTTGTCCAGGGCCACCAGCTTGCAGAAGAAGGTGGACTCGAACCCGGCAAGACCCATGGCGCTTGCCACTTGCGGCGCGGAACGCTCCCCCAGGTTCTTCTTGCCTTCGCAAACGTATTGCAAAAAGACGGGGGAAGAAAGCTCGGCGCTCTCCGCAAACGAGGCCCACGAAAAACCCTTGCGGGCCTTTCGCTCTTCGTAATAATCCCGGATGCATTCCCGGTAGTCGATGTATTCAATAATGGGTCTCATGGCTCTAAATATATATCCTAAAAAATTATTTGGCAATAATTGGAATATAAAAAACTTAAAAATTTACCAAAAATAGCTAAATTTTGTGATTTTTAATAAAAATTTTTATGAAAATGGAATATATTTTGCGTAAAATGGGCGTTCTCCCTGCGGGGTCGGGCCCTGCTCGCCTCGCTTGCTCGGCTCATCGAGCCGCTACGCGTCTCGCCACCTGTGTGCGACGGTCCCTAACGCAAAAGAATGGAATGTGAAATAAAAAAGACCTCCCCAAAGGGAGGTCCAAGAGCGGCGGACCGGGATCGAACCGGCAACCATTAGCTTGGAAGGCTAAGGCTCTACCATTGAGCTACCGCCGCGAGCAAGCACAATTATACAAAAATCGGGCGTTTTTTAAAGGGGTTGGCCCAAAACTTGTTGGAAATTTTTCTGAATCTTACTAAATTTTGCCCCACATTAACCTTATACCGAGGAGCTTACTTGTATCCTAATCCGCGCGACCGCCGCATGCCCAACCGTCAGAGTGACGGAACTCGTATCAACGAGGACATCCACATTTCGCCCATCCGACTGGTGAAGGAGGACGGCGAGGCCGTCGTCATCGAGACGAGCAAGGCGCTGCAGATGGCAAAGGACGCCGGACTGGACCTGGTGGAGGTGTCTCCCAACGCCAAGCCGCCGGTATGCCGCATCATCAACTACGGCAAGTTCAAGTTCGAGCAAATCAAGAAGGCCAAGGCCGCCAAGGCGAAGCAGCACGTGGTGAAGCTGAAAGAAATCAAGATGCACCCGAAGACTGCCGAGAACGACTACCAGTACCGGATCAAGCAGGCCTCCGAGTTCCTTCAAGACGGTATGAAGGTGAAACTGATTATGCAGTTCCGTGGGCGCGAGATGGCGCACATGGACTACGGCAAGCGCCTGATGGAGCGCGCTAAAGAAGAGTTGCTCCAGTTTGGCGATTTGGAAATGGATTCACGGGTGGAAGGCAACACCATGCTCTCTATCTATGGTCCAAAACGCGGTGCAGGCTCTGCCAAAAAGCAGGACCAGGCACCAAAGCCCGTAACCGAGCCAAAGGCAGCAGGTGAGGCTTCAACTTAAACCCAAGAGGTAAAAATGCCTAAAATGAAAACACACAGCGGTGCAAAAAAGCGCTTCCGCGTGACTGGCTCCGGCCACGTCAAGTTCAAGCGTGCTGGTATGCGCCACATTCTTGCCAAGATGACCACCAAGCGTAAGCGTAACCTGCGTAAGGGCGCTCTCGTTAAGAAAGTCGATGTTTACCATGTCAAGCGTCTGCTTGTCCAAGCATAAGGAGTGTAAGAATGCCACGCGCTAAAACCAGAGTTCCTTCCCGCGAACGCCGCAAAAAAATCCTCAAGGCCGCCAAGGGTTTCTATGGCCGTCGCAAGAGCAACCTCCGCCTTGCCATTGACGCCGTAGCCCACGCCGGTCAGTATGCCTACGCTCACCGCCGCGACAAGAAGGGCGATTTCCGCACTCTGTGGATCACCCGCTTGAACGCTGCTGTCCGCGAACACGGCATCAGCTACAGCCAGTTCATCTTCAAGCTTTCCAAGTCGGGCATCCAGCTGAACCGCAAGGTTCTTGCTGACATGGCCGTCGCCGATCCCGAAGCATTCGCCAAGGTCGTGGAAACCGTGAAGGCTGCTTAATCTAGTGTTGTCATCCCCGCGCAGGCGGGGATCTCCCAGAGAAAAGCAGCACGACTAGCTGAACAAACGCGAGAAATTGCGCCCTGCTCTTAACGGAGCGGGGCGCTTTTTGCATTTAGAACGTAACGGCGAGGGCCTTTCTCGTTAAAAGAAATCCACGTCCAGCTTGGTCTTTTTGCGGCCGGCGGGCTCGATGACTGCGGCGGAGAACTTGGCGGAGTCGAACAGGTGGTTCACCGTCTCGACAACTTCGCCTTCGGTCATGTTCTTGATAATCCGCTCGCTTTCTTCCATGGTGCGGAACTCTCCCAGGTGCAGCATCTGTTCCGCCATACGGACCACCCGCTTCTCCGGGCTGTCTGCCCCCAGGTACATGCCGCCCAAAATGTTCGTCTTGGTCCGCTCGAATTCCCTCTTCTTGAATCCGTGCTTCAAAAAATTGCGGGTCTCGTCCAACGAAAGTTCCATGGCCGTTTTCAGCTGTTGTGGTTCCGTCGCCAGAGAAACGCCCCAGTCGGTGCAGTCCCGATAGATGTCGGCGGTGGAATACACGGAGTAGGCAAGGCCCCGGTCCTCCCGAATCTTCTGAAACAGGCGGCTGGCCATACCGGCACCCATGGCTACATTGAACAGGGAAAGGGCGCAACGCCCCCGTTCGTCCATCAGGCTGCGGTCAAAACTGAGTCCCCAGAAGAGGTTGGACTGTGCGATGTCCTGTTTCTGCACCACCTTCACGCTATTGTGGGCTTTGTAAACGTCTGCAGGCAGGGGGCCCCGTGTCTTTTTGCAGGCGAATTTTTCTGCACAAAGTCGAACAAGTTCTTCGTGGTCTACCTTGCCCGAGGCGCACACCAGCAAGGGAATTTCGTCAATCACTTGCTTTTTGTACCTGAGCATCTGTTTGTGGGTGAGGGCATTCACCTGCTTGATGGTTCCCGTGATGGAGTGGGCGATTCCCGAACCCTTGAAATGGATGGCGTTGAAGATGTCGCCTACGATTTCTTCGGGAATGTCGTCGTAACTGTGAATCTCCTCGATAATCACCCGGCGTTCTTTTTCCATCTCGCTTTTGTCCATGCGGGGGTTCATGAGCATGTCAGCAATGACATCTACGGCCAGCGCCAGGTGACTGCGTTCAATTTGCGCGTAAAAACCCGTCTCTTGCCTGGTGGTATAGGCTTCCAGGTTCCCGCCCTTGTCTTCGATGGCCCGGGCTATTTGAAGGGCGCTGCGGTTCTTGGTTCCCTTGAATACCAGGTGCTCGTAAAAGTGGCTCAGGCCGTATTCGTCCTTTGCCTCGTGGCGGCTGCCCCGTGGGACCCAGACGCCAACGGCCACGGAATAGGCGTGGGGCATGTAGTCGGTGAGAATGGTGATGCCGTTTTCAAGTTCGGTCTTTTTGACAAGCTGTTTCATTGATAGGATCTAGGGGCTAGGATTTAGGGTCTAGTAAAGCGGGTCTCAAGAAACGTCATCCTGGAGCGCAGCGATAGAAACTGCGATAGAATCACGAGGATCCGCTAGACGTTGGTATTTAGCTGGGGACAAACGCATATTTTTGTTATGGTGTTCTGCAAGGCGTCCAGCAGGCTTCCCGACGACTTGAGTTCCGGGAATGCATCGATGACTTGCCGCCTGTTTTCGGGATAGTTCCCGCATTTCAGGTAGTAGACGCCGCTTAGCAGGGGCGAAAGTTCCTGCAGGTAGTCGGAGGCGTTTGGCTTGGCGTCAAGACGCCTACGGAACAGGAATGCATTCCATTCCCGGAGGCACTGCGCCGCAAGGGCTTCCCGGTTGGGCCTGAATCCTTCCAAAGGAGCGATACCGCACAGGACCTGGTTTCGGCAGGACATTTCCAGAAATTCCAGCGGAAAAGTTTCCAGATTCGAGAGAACCTCGGCACTGGAAAAAACATAGGAGAATTCCACTCCTTCGCGCAAGGCCTTCTTGCTCCAGGATTTGAGCTTGTCAATCTCCGTAGCGGAAGCGTCTTTCAATATGAATGCCACGGTCCAGGGCCTTTCCAGGGCGCTGAATCCTTCTTCTAGACAGTCCCCGTAAAGGAATGCGGAAACCAGGTTTTCCCCGAAGGTTTCCGTAAATCTGTCGGGCCAGGGGGATTGCTTTAATTCCTGAACACTCAATATTCTTTTCATAAAAACTACCTCCAGCCGAACCGTCCGTAATGGAAACGCCTGCTGGTGGAACCGGCGCTGGTGCGGCGTCCCCTTTTGTACAGGGCGTAAAACACCAGCGAAAAGATGATTGCGATAAACACCCAACCTGCCGCATTGAGGCTGCCGGCGCTTTCAAATTCCGGAGGCTCAGTAACCAATGTCGTGCCCTTTGCCTTTGCAAGCTCCTTTGATAGATGGTAGGCAAGTAGTAATGTGCCCTTGTCATATCTGGCGGACTTGTATTCCGGGAAAAGGAATTCCTGCTGGAGCTTTTCGATGGTGCTTTTCGGAAGGAAAGACTCCAGATTTTTCCCGAGTTGGACATGATGCAAATGTTGCACGAAAGCCGTATAAAGAAGGACTTCATTACTGTCGGGTGAAAAATCCCGCTTGTTCCGGCTGTCTTCTAGCAGAACTACAGACAGGTTGAATCCGGCCTTTTGCGCCACTTCTTTGGCCAAATTTTCCAAATAACGGGTTTGGGTCGCACTCAGGACCCTGTTTTCGTCATGGAGTCTCAGGGGGGCGGCTATGGCTGTGCCCCAAGCGCAAAGTGTGATAAATATCAAAAAAAAGCAGATTTTTCGGCCAAAAAACATATATCTATCTCATAAAGTAAAAAAAATCAAAAAAAATGTTCTTTTCTTGATTTCACTATATATCTTTCTATAGAGAAATCCTTTTTAGGAGAGTCTTAGTAAAGGGTGATTAATTTGGGTTATGGCAAAGTTGAGTGAAAAGTGGGTTTGGTTGCCTGACTGGGCGTCGGACTTGTCGCTATGGCAAGATGACTTGACAGAAGTGGAATCTTCTGCCGACCATACTTTTGTACCCTACGAGGCCATAGCTGATAATCTAGAGGACCCTTACAAGATTCCTGGACTTTCCAAGGCCGATGTGGTGGTAGGCTCCGGCATGGGAGCATTTCTCCTGCTCATGCACCACAAGAAAAAACCGTCGGCACAGCGATGGATTTTGCTTTCGCCTTATGCGGACTTCTGCGACGAAGACAGCGACTGGACGGAGACGAACCTGCACTTTATGGCAAGGCAGATGCAGACGACTACGGAACCGGGCCTTAACTCTTTTGCAGAACAGTTCGAAGACGAATTCGGCGAGTGGCAAGACGACTGGATGGACTGCGCCAAGAAGATGAATGCCGAGAAACTGGCCAAAGGCATTACTTATCTGGCAGACAATAAAATTTCGAAACCTCTAGAGGATTGCAGTGGAATTGAAGTGGTTTACGGTCGTATGGACAGGGCCGTTCCACCTGCCCAGACGTTGAAGCTCAAGGATCTTATGCCGGGGGCAACTTTCAAGGAGCGCCCCAAGGCTGGCCACTGGCCACCGCAGCTTTTGCTGTAGTCTGTGTTATTTTGCAAATAGGCTTTTTCGCCACTCTTGCAAAACAACATTCGTCATTCTCGCGTAGGCGAGAATCTCAGCCGGCATCCGATTGCAGCAACAAGATAAATGGCAAAGAACCAGAGCAGGGCGGTCTCAAGGTAATCGCCGATATGCTGGTACAGGGTATCCCTGGTCTTTAGTTGCATCTTGCGCTGGATGACGGCGTCTTCAAAAATAGGCGTGTTCAAGTCCATGTGACCATACTGGTCAATGAACACGGACACTCCGCTGTTGGCAAGCCTTGCTGCCGGCATGCCGTTTTCGATGGTGCGGTAACGCACCAGGTTCAGGTGTTGGTAGGGGGCGGTACTCCTGCCGAACCATCCGTCGTTAGTGATGTTCACCATGAACCTGGAACCTGCACGAATGGCTTCCCGCACCAGGTCGCCAAAGATGGCGTCGTAGCAGATAAAGGGCGTCCACAAGAAGGGCCCGTACACGGGAGTCTCCTTGCCGGGCACAAAGTCCCCTTCGCCCAGGTCCACGTAGTTCAGAATTGGGAAGATGTCGTCAAAGGGAATTCGCTCGCTGAAAGGAACCAGATGTTTTTTGATGTAACGCTGGGGGAAACTCCCGTCGTTAGGGCTGAACAGGAACGAGGCGTTGTAGACCTCGTAGCGGCGCACGGCGCCAGGTTCCTTGATGCGCTTGAAATCAAGGGCGCCAACCAGAATGCTTGCGTTCATGCGGCTTGCGACGTTGTGCAGCCTGACAATCGTAGCGGGCTGCCTACGGATGTGGTCTGGAATGGCGGTTTCTGCCAGGATAATCAGGTCCGCTCCGTCTTTGACGCTGTCCCGAACCATGCCGAGAGTCTTGTCTATAATGCGGTCGTAGCGCTCCTTGCTCCATTTTTCACCCTGCTGAATGCAGGGCTGCACCATGGCTATTTGGGGAGTGTGCTCCCCATCGCTTCCGTAGAAGGGTGCTGCTTCTGGAGCGGACAAGGTGATTTTTCCGTGAATAAGGAGGGCCACGAGAATCAGGACGGGTAACGCAAAAGGCCACTTGGCTTTTAGACCAGGCTTGTCCAAAGCATTTGCAACCAGCATGTTGCTTGCCACGATTAGGGTGGTGTAGCCGAAGATTCCGATGATAGAAAGGGCCTGTAAAAGTTCCAGGTAGTTGCCGAACACGTAGCCCAGGTGACTCCAGGGGAATGCAAAGTCCCCGCGGGTACGGGTCATTTCGAGCCCGGCGTAAAACACGGGGTAGAGTCCCCAGAAAATCGGACACCCCTTGATGCGGATATCCTTGACGAGGGTATAGACGAAAGCCGCTACCACACTGTAGAAGCTGAAGAAGGCCACCAAAAGCACCACGCCCAAGAAGATGATGGCCGATGGTGCCGTTTCCACGTTCATGACGTTGAAAATCCAGTAGTAGTTGATGCCGTTGTATACCATGCCCGACCAGAAGGTGGCAAAGATGGCTGAACTACGGCTGTAGCGGTTCATGGCGATGAACCAGGGCACAAGCAACAGCAGGGCGGCAGGCCCCAGGGGTAACGGCGGAAATGCCAGGGCCATGGCGCCCCAGGCGATGGTAGAAAGCAATAGCGCTGTCCGGGAATCCCTTTCGCGGAGCCTCTTGAAATTCCACAGGCCAAAACGGTACAGCAGGTAAAGCCCGAAGGGAATGAACAGCACAGAAATCTGGACGAGTCCCGCATGCCCGCCTGCCAGGTAGTCTAGGGCGAGAAAGGCAAAGGAGATGAAGGCGTAGCTGTAGACAAAACGGTTGAACGGCTTACGGACGCTCTTGACAAAGAGGAACGGGATGGTGACAATGAAAGGGATAAACTGGGGTTTCCAGGAGTAAAGTCCAGGCTCGTCGGGAGTGACCAGGTAGAGTCCTAATTCGGCCACGAACAGAATGCCAAGAAAAATCCGGTACATTCTCGGCAATGACTCAATCCACGATTTCAGTCTGTTCAAAATATCAGTCATTAGCTATCTAGTCCCTAGATCCTAGCCCCTAAAACCTAATCTCACAGTCCGCTTTTGTCCTTCGGGTTGAAAATCAGCACGAATTCCCCCTTGGGTGGGTGGCTCTTGAAGTGGGCGAGGATTTCTGCGGGAGTGCCAATCAGGTGTTCCTCGAATTTTTTGGTCAGTTCCCGCATCAGCGCAATTTTGATGTCTCCGAAGACCGTCTGGATTTCGGCTACGAACTTGTCCACGTTATGGGGGCTGGCGTAAAAAATCTGGGTGGCTTCTTCGTCTTTCAGTTTTTCCAGAAGGTGCAGCCGCTGGGCGCTCTTCTTGGGCGAAAAATACTGGAAGGCAAAGTGGTCTGTGGGCATACCGCTACTGACCAGTGCCGTCACCATGGCGCAGGGGCCAGGGACCGCCCGCACGTCAATACCTTCGCGAACGCATTCCCGGACCAGGTTGAAGGCTGGGTCCGCAATTCCCGGGGTGCCCGCGTCGCTGACCAGGGCGATGTCTCCCTGTTCTTTCAGGTAGCTCACGTATTTGGGAGTAACGGCTTCTTTATTGAAGTCGTGGTAGGCCTCCATGGGGGTGGAAATCCCGAAATGGTCGAAGAGGATTCGCGTGTGGCGCGTATCTTCGGCAAGCACCAGGGGTACTTCTTTCAGGGTTCGGACCGCACGGTAGGTGATGTCCTCCATGTTCCCGATAGGGGTCGCTACAATGTACAGGGTATGAGCCATAACTCAAATTTAGTAATCGCTGCGCATGCCCATGTCGGCGTTGTAGGGGTAGTTCAGTTCAAAGGCGAGCCTCTGGACCAACTTGCGGTGCATATCCTTGGAGGCCTCGTTCAAGAGGTCGCTTCGCAATTTGCCATAAAGATTGGCCTTGATTGTTTCTTCTTCCTTGTATTCGGCCTGCTTGACAAGCACACCGTCGCAATGGATTTGCACATTCAGCGTGTAGGTCCAGGTTTCGTCTACGGGCATCACGGGCCAGAAGGGAATTACGAATAAAGGAATACTCCAGGGAGTGGCTTCAGCATTTTGTACCACTTGTGCCAGGATGCTTGCCGAACCGTTACATTTGTCGCGGGGGTAAAAATCCTGGTTGGCGGCCCGGTCGTATTCTTGCCTTAGACCTTCCGAAAGCCAGAGGGTGTCGGCCCCGAGAATCAGGGGAATCTTGTCGAACAGCGGTGTTGGATTGGCTTGTGCCTGGTTCAGCACATTAAAGGAACTATCGCCTTGGTCCCCCTGCACCAGGTTCACGGAGCAGGCGCTTGCCAAAAGCGCCGAACTCCACAGCAGGAGTGTCCGAATTTGGCTCCAGAACTGCATAATTTCAATTTAGCAATGATTTGACTTGTGAAAATTCCGCTTGAAAAAATAAAAAACTCCTTTTTAAAACGATAATAAAGGAAAAATTTCGTGTTGGATGCGCGCTGTGGTTCTTTTTTTTTACATTGTAAGAGAAATATTTTAACTACATAACAAAATCAAGGAGAAATCATGAAAAAACTACTCTGGACGTCGGCGATGGCCCTCACGGCTGCCGCCTGCATGACCGCCTGCGACGACAGTAGCAGCGGCGCCAGCAACAGCATCCCCGAATTCAAGACCGAGGCCGCCCTCCCCGACACCTGCGAGATGGAAGTGGCCAAGGCCGGCGACACCTATTTCGCCTGCTTCGAGAACAAGTGGATCGAAGTCACCGACTCCGCCACCGTGGAA
>JAFVTX010000038.1 GCA_017503015.1 Fibrobacter sp.
ACTACATCGACTACCGCAACCGCCGTCCGGATTACCTGAAGGCGCTCTGGAGCATTGTCAACTGGGAAGAAGTCAACAAACGCCTTGGCTAGTTGTTCAACGAGCGGCTTATGGACAACGAATTGACGCTTTTGATAGGGAAGGGCGAAAAGATCCTGTACGCAGGTAAGCCGGATAAGACGTGCTTCATTTTCGAATGCATTTTCAATCCGCTACTCCCGTTTGCGGTATTGTGGGGGCTATTCGACATGTTCTTTATCGGGGCGGCTTTCTCTTCGGATAAGGCGGACGAAGCAGCCTTCTTTATCGTTCCCTTCATGGCGCTCCATCTGATGCCGGTGTGGATTTACTTGGGCGGGGCGCTGCTCTCGTTCAGGCGGTATCGCAATACGGCCTACATTGTCACGGATAAGGGAATCTACGCATCCGGCGGTATCTTTGGGAGAACTTACAAGTCAAAGCCGTTTGCGGAACTTTCGCATGTGGATTTGCACCGCGGCATTTTTGATCAGTGGTTTGGCGTGGGCGATATCATTACGACCTCTGCTCAGGCTAATCCCGCAACGCTGAATGGGCGTAGAACATCTACCAACGCGGGTATTTCTATTGACAGCATCGCCAATTATGCGGAAGTGTACAAGCTCGTGAAACAGCTGCAAGAAGACATCTACACCGACGTGATGTACCCCAACGACTTGCGTCCCGCGGAAAATCATGGGTATAAATCCAGGTATCGCGGGTAGAGGCTTTGGATTGTGCTTGAGCAAAAAACAGTATTAACCGGGGGCGGTTGCGAGAGAAACGGCAGCGTAGTAAGTAACTTAGCCGAGTCAAGCCGTTTCGGTCGTCCGTGAGCAACAAAGCCCCCGGTATTAACCGGGGGCGGTTGCGAGAGAAACGGCAGCGTAGTAAGTAACTTAGCCGAGTCAAGCCGTTTCGGTCGTTCGTGAGCAACAAAGCCCCCGGTATTAACCGGGGGCGGTTGCGAGAGAAACGGCAGCGTAGTAAATAACTTACCCGAGTCTAGCCGTTTCGGTCGTAATTATGCTCTAGCCTTGGCCTTGTCGCCGTACTTCTTGATCAGTTCTTCCTGGATGTTCTTCGGCACCGGAGCATACTTGGCGAATTCCATGGTGAATTCGGCCTTACCCTGGGTCATGGAACGCAGGTCGGTAGCATAACCGAACATTTCAGAAAGCGGGACTTCGGCGGTAATGGTGGTGGTGCCCATTTCTTCGCTAGTTCCGGTGATGGAACCGCGGCGCTGGGACACGTTACCCACGACGTTACCCTGGAATTCCGTCGGCGTGGCGATTTCGACCTTCATGATAGGTTCGAGAATCTGGGCACCGGCCTTGGCGAAAGCTTCGCGGAAAGCCATGCGGGCGCAGATCTGGAACGCCATGTCAGAGGAGTCCACCGGGTGGAACGCACCGTCCTGGACTTCCATCTCGATACCCACCACCGGGAACCCGATGAGGGAACCGGCTTCCATGCAGCTCTGGAAACCCTTGTCGCAAGAGGGGATGTATTCCTTAGGAATACGGCCGCCCACGACGGAGTTCACGAAGTTGTAAACCTTGTCGGAGTCGCCTTCCACAGGCATCGGGCGCATCACGCCGGACATCTTAGCGAACTGACCCGAACCACCGGTCTGCTTCTTGTGGGTGTATTCGAACTTGGCTTCGCGGGTGATGGTTTCGCGGTAGGCCACCTGCGGGGCACCGGTCTGCACGTCCACCTTGTATTCGCGACGCATACGTTCGATGTACACGTCCAGGTGAAGTTCGCCCATACCCTTGATGATGGTTTCGCCGGATTCCTTGTTCACTTCCACCTGGAAAGTGGGGTCTTCCTTGGTGAAGCGGTTCAGGGCCTTGGACATGTTGTCCAGGTCGTCGCGGTTCTTGGCTTCAATCACGAGTTCGATAACCGGGTTAGGAACGTGCATAGAAGTCATGTTGTAGTGGTTCTTGCCGTCGGTAAAGGTCGTACCGGAGGCGCAGTCGATACCGAACAGGGCCACGATGTCGCCAGCGCCGGCTTCGGTGATATCCACCATTTCGTCGGCGTGCATACGCACGAGACGGCCCACGGACACCTTCTTTCCGGTGGCCATGTTGGTAATCATGTCGCCCTTCTTGAGGGTGCCCTGGTACACGCGGATGTAGGTGAGCTGGCCATAGCGGTCGTTCACCAGCTTGAACGCGTAGCAGACGAGAGGAGCGTTGTCTTCGGACTTCAGGACAACTTCGGCTTCGTTGTTGTCCAGGTCGAGGGCCTTGTTTTCGACGTCGGTCGGGCAGGGGAGGTAGTCGATAACGCCGTCCAAAAGCTTCTGAACGCCGATGTTCTTGTGGGCAGAACCCATGAACACGGGAGTGATGTCCAGACGGATGGTGGCTTCGCGGATGGTCTTCTTGATGAGGGCCTTGTCGATTTCATCTACACCGTACTGGCCTTCCATGGCCTTTTCCATAATTTCGTCGCTGTAGTCAGCGCAGCAGTCGATGAGCTTGGTGCGGTATTCGTTGGCCTGATCCACCAGTTCGGCGGGGATATCCTTTTCGATCATGTCGTCGCCGTTGGCGCCTTCGAAGTAGTAGGCCTTCATTTCCACCAGGTCGACCACGCCCTTCAGTTGGTCTTCGAGACCGATAGGAATCTGCATCACGCAGGGCTTGTGGTTCAGCTTTTCGCGGAGCATTTCGGACACGCGGAGCGGGTTTGCACCGGAGCGGTCGCACTTGTTCACGAACACGACGCGCGGCACATGGTAGCGCTTCATCTGGCGGTCAACGGTAATAGACTGGGACTGCACGCCTTCCACGCCGGTGAGCACCAGGATAGCGCCGTCCAGCACACGGAGAGAGCGTTCCACTTCGATAGTGAAGTCCACGTGCCCCGGGGTATCGATGATGTTGATGGAGTCCTGTTCACCGCTCTTGGTGTGGGTCCAGTTAGCAAACGTGGCGGCAGACTGAATCGTGATGCCGCGTTCGCGTTCAAGTTCCATGGAGTCCATCGTGGCGCCGACGCCGTCTTTACCACGAACTTCGTGGATAGCGTGGATACGCTTTGTGAAGTAGAGGATGCGTTCGGTGAGGGTAGTCTTACCCGAGTCGATGTGGGCAGAAATACCGATGTTTCTGTGTTTTTCGATGTTTTTCATTTTTTATTCCACAAATGGAGTTGATGTTTGTTTGAGTTGCGCCCAAATGTAGAAAAAAAAGCCCCCGTTCTCAAGGGCTTGCCATCCACAGGTGCCTATAGTGAGCAAAAAAGCCCCAGTTATTAAACTGGGGCGTTTGCGGTCTTTATAAGGGGGCTATTGTAGGTAATAAACTCCGGCCCTAGCCCCCTGGCTCGCACTTCGTTGCTCACCACCCCGAAAATTCGGAAAAGAAAGGCTTTTATGCGGTAGGTTCGTCGGTGGACTGTTCGTCGCAGGGCTTTTCGTCTTTTTCCTGATCTGCCAGTGCCCTAAAGTAGGCGGCAGCCGTCTTTCCGACTTCTAAGGTGTCGTAGAAGGCGTAGGCACCGTTCCCGAGGGCCCCGATGGCCGGAATTGCCCGCAAAAGAGTCTTGCCCAGCAGCTTGGAGGAGATGCTGGCCCCGATTTTTGCAAGAATGGCCTTGATGGCGGTAGCGGAAAGCTTCTGCACGATAATCCTGCTGCCCGTGCGGACGGCAATGTCCCGCAAAAGCTGGGCGGCACTGTGCCGGAACAGGCACCAGATCATGGCTTCCCGGCTGAGCAGGGCCAACTTGCCGTAGCTGGCGGCAATGTCCGCTACCAGCTGGGCCTGAATTTTCCAGATGGCGGCAATGTCCGGGATGGCAGTAAGGATACCCGTGATGCCTGCGGGTATAGAAAGGGAGGTGCTGACCGTAGCCGATTTCCAGGCGGCCCGCTGGGCCAACAGCCTGGCCTTGTCGTCGGGGTTCTGGATGGGGGTATAAAGGGAACCGGGGATATCCGTAATCAGCTCGAAAAGGAGGGTGGAAGCCTTTTCCGATATCTTTTTCAGGGTCTCTTTCTTGTCTTGCTTTACAATTTCTTCGGCCATAGGAACCTCTGCCAGGGAATGTAGTAAATCGAGTTAAAAAAAGCTAAAACTCTAGAACTGGAAGTAGATAAACGGGCAGCTGTCGGCGCTCATGAACTGGTACATCACGAAGATGATGAACGCCGTGCTTGCAACCATCAGGGGGATGGGCTGCGAAGCGAACATGATGCGGTAGCGGCTCTTGAATTTTTTGGGAATCCAGTGGATAAGCATGCCGGCTACAAACACCAAAATGATGTTGATGTGTTCCCAGGCGATGGTGCCGAGAGTATCCCACTTCCAGGCGGTGCCCATTTGCTGGACCATGTTCTTGGCGGTGTTCCAGGCCACTTCGTTGGCCTCTGCCGGGTCCAGGTTGGAGCCTGCGCGGAAGAAAAGGCGGGTAAAGGTGATGAACACGAAGGTGAGGCTCACGTTCCAGGCCACATAGAGCCAGTGGAAGGTCTTGTCGCTGAACAGGCGGAAAACCAGCACGGAATAAATGCCCAGGAAGAGCACGCCGAACCACACGGTGGTAATGGCGAAAATGGCGATGTGGGTCTGCTTGAATGTGATGGCGCTGACGGCAAACAGCAAGAATGCGGCGACGGCACGGAAGTTGATGCTCCGCTTGACCCAGATCTTGTTGAACACCTGGCCGAAACCATTGAGGCCACCCCAGATGATAAAGTTCCAGCTGGCGCCGTGCCACCAGCCGCCTACGACCTGTGTCGCCATGGCGTTCATGTTGGTGGTGATAAACTTGCGGGAGTCGGGCTTGACGTAGGCATAAATGGCGATGTAGAGGAAGAATACGCCCAGGGCGACACCCACCCAGACACTGCCCGAAAGTAAAACGGCCACCAGGCTTAGGAATCCCATCCAGAAGAAGGTGCCCACAGAGGCGCCACGGTTACCGCCCAGCGGGATGTACAGGTAGTCGCGCCACCAGCTGGAAAGGGAGATGTGCCAGCGCCGCCAGAATTCCGTGGGGGAGAGCGCCTTGTAGGGGCTGTTGAAGTTCTGGGGCAGGCGGAATCCCATCAGGAGCGCCACGCCGATGGCGATGTCGGTGTAGCCCGAGAAGTCGGCATACACCTGCAGCGAATAGGCGAACAGGGCAATCAGGTTTTCAAGTCCGGTGAACAGCAGGGGCGTATCGAACACACGGTCCACGAAGTTGGTGGCCAGGTAGTCGCTCAAGATGACCTTCTTGGCAAGGCCGTTCAGCACCCAGAACACGGCAATGCCGAAGGTGCGGCGGGGGAGGAAATATTTTTTGTAAAGCTGCGGCACGAACTTGTCGGCTCGCACGATGGGGCCCGCCACCAACTGCGGGAAGAAGGTGAGGTAGAACCCGAAATTCAGGATGTTGTCAACAGCCTTGATTTTTCCGCGGTAGATGTCGATGCAGTAACTGATGGCCTGGAAGGTAAAGAAGGAAATGCCCACCGGCAAGATGATGGTATCTACTAGGGAATTTGTGCCGAACATCTTGTTGCTGGCCGCCGCAAAGAAGTTATAGACGTGCAGCTCGATGCCGGTAAAGTCCCGCAGGGCGTCCAGGAAGAAATAGGAATACTTGTAGTAGCACAGCACCAACAGGTCGATAATGACCACGATGATCATCCAGAGTTTCTTTTTCCAGTGCTGTTCGGCCTTTTCGATCCACTTGCCGATAAAGAAGTTCGCCACCACGCAGAACACGAGAATGCACACGTAGCTTCCGCTGGTCTTGTAATAGAAGAACATGCTGGTGGCAAACAGGAATGCGTTCCGGAGCAAAATGCGGTTCTTGACCAGGGTGAGGATGGCGAACACCACGGCGAAGAAACCCCAGAAGTAGAACTGCGTAAACAGCAGTGGACTGTTCGGGTCAAACGAAAACGTTCTAGTAAGATATGGTATCAAGTAATCCAACATAAAGTGTCATCCTGTTACCTGTTGCCTCTTTCGTCTTTCGTCTGTAGGGCCGTAGGCCCGTTCTCTCGTCTAGTCTGTGCGGGTAAATTGGCGATGTGGTCTTGGTAGGCCTGGATAAGGGCCTTGTAGAACAGGTCGCCCAAAAGGTTGTAGCCGGACAGGTTGAAGTGGACCTTGTCCTTTTTGGCGAGGCTTGCGTGTTCCCACTTGGCCATGGAACCCAGGCCGCCCATGATACTGAACTTGTCCCAGACGCCAGCCTTGTGCTTGTCGGCCAGCATAAAGAAGGACTTGCGGGCCACTTCGCCATTGCCGTGCTGCACGAACTTTTTCCGCTTGACCTTGCGGAACATGTCGTTGTTGGTCTCGAAGATAAACGCCACGTCGGGGTTTACCCTCTTGAACCGTTCGATCAGCCTGTCGTAATCTTCACGGAACTGCTTGTCGTTAAAGCGCTGCACGTTGGCATCGTTGATGCCGATGGCAAAAATCACCAGGTCCGGTTTAAAAAACGCCATCTCTTTTTCGAACTGTGGGCAGACTTCTTCGAAGTAGTCGTGGACCTTCGCACCGTTGATGCCTACGTTGGTGTAGATGATTCCCGGAGAGTCGTTTTCGGAAAGGATTCCCGTGAGGGTGAATCTGGGCCGTGCATTTTTCTTGACCGAGTCGGGGACGGCTGCAGGTTCCGTGAAGCAGTGGTCGTCGGGATTGTTGGTGGGGTCCTGTTCCCCTTCTTCGTAGTTGATGTTCGCCTTCTTGGCGGCCAGTTCGGCGCACCGGTCGCGGGCCGTAGAATCTTTGGTCTTGGCTTCTTCGCGGGCGAGACAGGCGGTGTCCAGCACGTCGCATTCCCCCTGGAACATGGAGTCCCGCGCCACCTCTGGCGCTGCGTTTTGCAGTTGTGCGTTCTGCAGGTTCAGCACGTTGGCCGGAACTTTTGCCTTCTCTGTCTTGCTGGAATCTTTGCCGTCCAAAACCGCACCTCGAGCCTCGGGCCCCGAGCCTTTCTCGTCTGACTTCAGCGAATCCGTCTTCAGGGAATCCGCCAGCCTGGCGAGGGAATCCTGCAGCAGGGAGTCGTTGATGAACTGCGCTATGGAAGCCTGTTTTAAGGAGTCCATCCAGCGGAACTGAATCTGGATGGTGTCGATGGGACGCGGACTTTCGAAAACGTAACTCTGGCTTATGGTGTCGTGTACGCCGTAGATGTCGGTGGAATCCACCCGCAGCACGGGAACCACGTCGTTGTTGTCGCTGTAGCCGAACAGGCGGAAACGGGTCTCTCCCCAGATGGGGGCGGAGTTGTACTTGTCCAGCATCAGGGTGATTTCGGCACGGGGGTCGCTGGTGCTGACCGCAATGCCCAGCAGTCCAAGCGGTTTAGAAATTTCGCGCTGGACGTTCTTGTTCTTGTCCCAGATGCCCTTGTAGTAGCTGGCGTAGCTGGAGGGCGTGTTGGTGCGGGCGGCGGAGTAGGGGAACACGAAGCCGCGGCCCGCCGAGGCTCCCGGGTATTCCTTGATCATGTGTTCGCGGATACGGCCCGAAATCACGTCGGCTTGCAGGTGGGATCCGCCTACGTGCATGATTCGCACCTGCCCCTTGTTCTCGAACACCAGAGTGTCCATCTTTTCGAAAAACTTGGTGAAGGCCTCGTTCCCTTTGGGGAACTGGATGATGTTTAAGGTGGTGTCGATAAAGTCGTACTTGGCAAGGTCCAAGCTGTAACTGCCGGGGGCGATGGTCAGGTCCTTGGCAAAGGCCGAAAGGGCCGCGAGGGCGACGACGAGGAGGAAGCGGATCATGGGGCGGCATCCTCCTTCGTTACGCTAGAATCCTGTGTGGGGGTGTTAGGGGGTGTCCCCCTAGGCGAAGGGGTAGCGGATGACGCGTCAGCGCCAGGAGCGGGGGGAAGGCTTTCCCCCTTTGTTTCGCTGGCAGAACTGTCTTGCCCTAATTCCGAATTCTGAACTCCGAATTCCGAATTCTCCTTCCACTGTTGCAATTCCTTCATCTTTTCGTCGTTGAGGCCGTGGCGGTCGCGGAACTTGAAGTAGTCGTAGTGCATGCGCAGTGCCGCGCAGAACAGGTCTCCCATGTAGGCGGCGCCCCTGCGGGTGAAGTGGATGTGGTCGGTGAAGCCGAGAGCGGGTTCGCGGTTTGCCCACTTGATCATGGAGCCGTTTCCGCCCATGACCCGGTGCATGTCCCAGTAGGCGGCGCCGTTTTCGAGAGCCACTTCGCGAAGGGTCTTGATGGTGAGGGGGAGGCCCGGGTAGGTTTTCCATTCGCCATCCACCTGTTTTGCCATGTCGGCGGGGCCGATGAACAGGATGTCGGCGTCGGGGTTCGCCTTCTGGATAGCCTGGATTTGCTTGGTGATGAGTTTCTTGGTCCAGTCCACATTGCCGCTGTTGGTGCCCGGCACCAGGTTGCCGCCGTATTCCATGATGATGAGCCGGGCGTTCATGGCCTTGTAAGATTCCGCCAGCAGTTGTGAATCGATGCGGTGGAAGACCGTGCCCGAAGAGCCGCGCATGGCCACGTTATCGACGGCCACACCGTAGGCGCCGTCGGCGGAAATAGCGTAGATTTCGGCGCTTCCGTCCAGGTAGATTTTGATGTTGGAGGTGGTGTCGGGGAGTTTCCAGGTATAGACGTTGAGCTTGGTGAGCCGTTCTACTTCGGGGGCGGCCGCCGTCTCGAAGGCAGTGCGCTTTTTCACCTTGAAGGTGCTGTCTTCGTTCAGGCCCACGGTATCTGCGTAGGTGCGCTGGTAAACCAGCTTGAGCCGTAGCGACCCACGCTTGCCGGCGAGGACCTTTACCGTAGAGTAGCCGCCTACGTGGGGGAAGGCGTTCTTGCGGTCTTCCCGTTTCTTGATGCCGATGACGGCGGATCCTTCCAGGTCGGCGAACTGGGCCAGGGGGCCGTAGCGGTTGTGGTCCGCCTCTTCTTCCTTGGGACCGAACAGTATGTAGCGCTTGAGTTCCCCTTCGTTCCAGTGGCTGGTGGTCTGGGATGGGATGGTAAGGATGGGCGGCATCATGCCCGGACCTGCGCCGCCGAATTCGGCCTGCAGGTCTTCGCGGATGGTGGCGGAAATGCGGTCTTCTTCCAGCTGGGAGTCTCCGTAGTGGACGATGTGGACTACGTTGCTGTCCAGTTCCGCGAGCTGAAGGTGCAAGAAGAAACGGTCGAACCAGGCGGGGTCATCGCCCGGCAGGTCGAAGCGGGTCTTGCCGCTCTTGAAAAAGTCCTCGTAGTACTTGAGGGAGTCGCTGTAGGCCGCAAATTCCTTCCTCTTGGTGGCTTCCATCATTTCCCGGATGGCCTCTTCGGGGTCCACGGCCGTGGAGTCGGCGGCGGAGTCCTTGGGCGCCTGCTTTTCGAAGATGTCGGTGAGCTTCGGGTAGCGCAGGGTGTATTCGCCCACCTTGATGCCACCGTCAGGATAGACTACGGCGATGACGCCGAGGACGACGAACAGGCTGATGATGGAAAGAAGGACTTTGAGGGGGGACATCATATAGTAGGCAGTAGGAAGTAGTTATTAGTTACTAGTTACTAGTTACAAGAGATTTTTAGATACAAGAAGTGTTTTGTTGTCTGCAACTCTAGTAACTCGTAACTTAGAACTTGGAACTGTCGCAAAGCGACCTTAGTCTTTTCTCACCTCGGTTTTTAAGCGTTCAACGATGGCGTCTGCGTTACCCACGAACATTTCGCCGGTGCGCATGTCCTTGTATTCGAACTCGCCGGCCCCTGCCTTGGAACCATCCACATAGACGACGATTGTGGCACCCTGGTAGTTGGCCTGGTCCAGCTGCTTGCCCATCTTCATGGGGGCGAGAGGGTGGGACACAACGTTTCCGCCTGCGCGGAACATCTGGGCGGTCTCGAAGACCTTCTTCATGTCGTTTGTGAAGCTTGCGATGTAAAAATCCACGCTCTGCTTGGGGCTGGGGAGCAATTTGTGTTCGGCCAAAAGGTCTGCCAGCACCACGTCGCCCATGCCAAAGCCCACGCCCGGGATCCGCTCGCCGCCCAGTTTTTCGGTAAGGCTGTCGTAGCGGCCGCCGCCGGCGATTGCGCGCATGGATTTGCCCTTGTCGAAGACTTCGAACACGATGCCGGTGTAGTAGGCGAGACCGCGGACAATACTCAGGTCCAGGTTCACGCAATCGCCGTAGCCCGCGGCAGCGAGCGTCTCAAACAAATCTTCGATTTCTTTGAGTGCGGCGGCCGCGTTTTCACTCTTCACGGCGCTGCGGACTTCTTCGAGGCTCTTGCAGCTCATGAAGTCGTCCAGCTGCTTGATCTGTGTTTCGGAGAGGCCTGCTTCGGTGAGAGCCTTGGCAAACGCCTCGGGCCCGATTTTCAGGCGGCGGTCCAGCACCGGGTAAACAAGGGCCGGGTTCGGCGCACCGATTTCTTCCAGGTAGGTGGCCAAGAGCTTGCGGCTGGAGACGCCGATGGCAAATTCGTTGTCCTTCAGGCCGAACTTGCGGAGCATGGTGGCGATGGCTGCCATCAGGTCGGCTTCGGCGTAGATGCTTTCGGTGCCGATAATGTCCATGTTCAGCTGGAAGAATTCGCGGAGACGGCCCTTCTGTGCCTTTTCGTAACGGAATAGGCGCGGCATAGAGAACCACTTGAAGGGCTTCTTCAGTTCCCGGGCCTTCTGGATGACCAGGCGGGCAAGGGTCGGGGTCATTTCGGGGCGGAGCGCGATTTCGCGGTCGCCCTTGTCCTTGAAGTTGTAAAGCTGGCTCACGATTTCTTCGCCGGACTTGCCCGTATAAAGCTCCAGATGCTCGAACATGGGGCCTTCGTATTCTTCGTAGGCGAAACTTGCGGCGGTGCTCCGCCAAGTGTCAAAGATGTAGTTCTGGATGCGCTGCGCTTCCGGGTAAAAATCGCGGGTGCCCTTGGGCAACTGAGGGATAGAAATGCTCATAGTGGGCGAAAATTTAGAAAATTGGGCGTTTTGCGGGCTGAAATGGGTTGTGAAAGTCCGTTGAAAAAGGGTCGTTTTACATTTTTTTCCTAATTAAGTGTGCTTTCCCGTTATAAAAAGAATATATTACTGAAGGGGAGCATTTGGAAGGTGTCTATGAGTCTTTTTCAAGGAAGAAGTTTTGTGGTGTTGTGCATGGTGGCCGCCAGTTCCATGTCGGTTGCCTTCGCCAAACAGGTGAATGTTTCTACTACCACCGAATTGACTTCGGCTACTTTGAATGCCAAGGCGGGGGATACCATCTGGGTAGCTTCGGGCAAGTATGAACTGCCCTCATCCAACTGCCAAAACGACAAGTTCGTGAACGAGACTGGCCGCGATTGTGGCCGCATCTGGCTTGGTGCCGACGGTACTGCCGCGAATCCGGTGGTCCTCGCAGGTTCGGACCCTGCAAATCCTCCTGAGATTTATGGTACTGCAGTCAACAGCAACTACGGTATCCACGTAACGGGGAATTACGTTGTTCTTAAAAACCTGAAAATCCATACCTTCAGTAAGGGCGTGGTGTTCGATAATTCTGTCGGTGCCCTGATGGAAGACTGCGAGGTGTACCACACGGGAACGGAACTGGTCCATGTTCGGGATTCCAGCCAGCAGGTGACCTTGAACCGCAACTTTATTCATGGTTCTGGGTTCGATGTTGCCCAGTACGGTGAAGGTATTTATGTTGGCACTTACTATAAGGGTTGGGCGTCGTCGCAGCAGTCCGATAAGAATGCCGGTTTTTGGGGCGAAAGTGCATCGCAACACCGTTATAGTGGTTATGACTGGCGCGTGAATGATACGAAGATTACATGCAATATTGTGAAGGCGACAACGGCCGAGAACATTGACGTGAAGGAGGGAACTGTCAGGGGCGTTGTCCAGGGTAACATGTTTATTGGGGATAGTACCAATTATGATGGCCAGGTGGACCATGATGATGCGAACATCGACATGAAGGGTGCTTCCTGGACCGTTACCGGAAACTACTTCTACAATTCGCTCAAGCAGGGATTGCCCTACTACAATTCCCATTTCCGTTACTATGTAGAGGAAGTGGTGATGCCTGCAGATGGAAATAAATCGGGATCCAATGTAGGCAAGTATGAATCTTTTGTCAATTATCCGGTCACCGCCGATAAGTATGCCCAGAAAGGCTGGTGCGACAACAGCGGCACTGACAAGAACGACTGCGTAGAAAGCAAGAACCACGTGGTAGAGGAAATACGGGATGTCCGCAATGACTGTGCGGAACTTTTCAAGATACCGGAGTCTGGCATCGGGTATTCGTCAAGCTTTACGCCGCCGTCCAGTGCGTCGGTCAACCCGTCCAGTTCTTCTTCGGCCATTTCCTCTTCGGGAAGTACCTCTTATGAGACCGTGCGTTACGAAGCGGAAGATGCGACTTGCACCGGGTGTACTGAAAAGACAAATCAGGCTGCATCGGGCGGTAAATATATGCGCACCGAAACGACGGGTAACATCACCTTCAATGTCAATGTACCTACTGCTGGGACATACACGGTCACAATCCGTTTCAGCAACACCGCTTCAAACGCCAAGACTCAGGATATCTACGTAAACGGAACCAAGGTGAAATCCCAGGAATTCCCGGTGACCCTTGAAGGAAACTTGGGCGGGGCTGCCGCGGCCTTTGAGGATATGCCGGTTCAGGTATCGCTGAAGGCGGGGGCCAATACCTTCGCTATCATCAAGAACTGGGGGCATGTGGACATCGACTACATCGAGGTGGCTGTTCCTAATCAGAGCGGTCCGTCGTCTTCGGCGTCGGTGACATCGTCCACGTCCGCAATACCCGCCATTACGGTAAACGGCTCCTCGTTCAGGGCCTATGCCGTGGGCAAGTCCATTCATCTTGAAGGGGTGCGTCCAGGCCAGGCTTGCGCTGTGTTGGACATGCAGGGGAGGGTGCTACACTCTGGCCGGATTCCTGCGGCGTCGGGCGTTTCTGTTAGCGTGACCCGCGCAGGTGTTTACCTGGTGCGGGTCGGCTCTGGGGTGCAGGTCGTGAAGGTTCGCTAGAAATCACTTATTTCAATTCGAATTTTCTCGAAATCGCCCACTAAATAGTTCTTCTGTTTAGTGGGCTTTCTATTTCTCTCGGCTCGTAAAAAGCCTCGATAAGAAATACTTTCTGAATATACCTTTATTTGTGCGGGTTTGTTAGCGGTTGGATCGCTGGTTGCGAGCCCATTTTTCGAGGTTGTTTGCGGGTTTTACTCTCTAATCGTCGCAAAAGTTGTCGTATTGTATTTGAACAAACGGAGGGCAGTCTTTGCAAATTTTGTTGCCGTAGTCTACGAAAATTTTGGAGTTGCTGTGTCGCTTGATGAAAAATTGGTAGGTTTCGGTAATAGTAGAATCTGGTTGTCTGTAGGATGTGATTTTTATTGTCCAGTTGAAATTTTCTAGGTCGCGATTGTCTTGACTCCAGGAAAAATACTCGCTGGTGTCTTTCGTTGAATAGATCAAGGAATCTCCGGCTGCGATTTCAACATATAGGGAGTCCGTATCTGCGGATGTGTGAACGATAATTCCGCTTCCGCATAACAACTCGCCAAAAAGAGTTGAATTCAGATCGCAGGAACAAAGCAGAAGGAGTAGAAGGGCAATCAAAAAACGCATAAGAGACCTTTAACTATTCTTTTCGATTAGTTTGTAATCGGCCAATTCGCTGCATTCTTTTGTGGGCGGTGTGTTGAACAGTAAAAATCCTTCAGGCTGCTTTGTCAGATAAATGGCGGTAACTCCGCTACCGACATCTATGGTGTATGGGTTTGCCTGTAACCATTGATCATTGCAGAAAAATTCAATTTGAAGTTCGTATTCGGAATCTAGCCTGTTTCCAGCGAGTGTTGTTTTTAGGTCCTTTGTTCCAATCTGTTGTAATACAGTGTCTTTGTCGTGAATAACGGTTATTTTTAGAGAATCGGCGATAGGTGGATGTTCCGTGTGGATGCCGACATGGACTTCATCGTAGTCTGCGTCGGGAAAGCGGTCGCATTGGCAAAAGAGCAGAGGCAATGCCAAGATGAGTATTTTGGCGATGGTGGAAGATTTCATATCGGTAATATACATTATTAGGAATTTTGTTGTATGGGCCGCCATGACATTGACGGGGTGTTAGGGGCGGAGCCCCTAGGAGAGGGGGTAGGCGAAATATAGACGAGAGATCGCTGCGCTGGTAGACGAGAGACGAAAGATAATCTTAGCCGCGTTTTTCTCTCGTCTTTCGTCTGTAGGCACGTAGTGCCGTTCTTTCGTCTAATATGGAGCCGAGGGGGAGGCTTCCCCCTTTGTAAGGAGAGGAGATCCCCGCCTTCGCGGGGATGACAAGAGTGTGGCGGGCCTCGCAATGTCAAATTAGGGCGAAATTCCCGCTATTCTAGTAACTAGTAACCAGTAACTAGTAACTTTTTTTCCTATCTTTCCCCCCAAGTTGCATTTTTGCCTTGGTCCTGCGTCCAGATTCGCCAATTCCACTGGGCCTAAAGCAGGGAAACTCGGGCATAAACATGTAATTAGTTAAACAATCAAAAAAAGGAATGGCTATAATGGCTACTATCACTAAGGAAAAAGCTGCAGAGCTCACCGCCAAGTTCGGCGCCAACGAAAAGGATACCGGAAACGTCCGCGTGCAGGTCGCTATCCTCACCGAAAAGATCAAGAACCTGACCGAGCACATCAAGACCCACAAGAAGGACTTCCACTCCCTGCGCGGGCTCTCCATGATGGTCGCAAAGCGCAAGAACCTCCTCAAGTACTACGGCGAAAAGGACATTGTCGCCGCTCGTGCTCTCATCAAGGAACTCGGTCTCCGCGGCTAATCTGCGGACTGGAGATAATCTATGTCTATTGATGCATATCATCAAAAGTACGGCAAGATGCTGGACCCCAAGGAAGTGTCCGTGACACTCCCCGACGGTCGCGTCATTACGTTTGAAACGGGCCGTATTGCAAAGCAGGCACGTGGTGCTGCCGTCGCCAAGATGGGCGACGCCTTCGTGCTTTCTACCGTTTGCTACGGCGAAGAGAAGGAAGGCGATTTCTTCCCCCTCACCGTCGAATACCGCGAAAAGGCCTACGCTGCCGGTCGCCTGCCGGGCGGCTACAACAAGCGCGAAGCCGGTCGACCCTCCGACGAGGAAACTCTTTCCGCCCGTATCATCGACCGCCCGATTCGCCCGATGTTCCCCGAGAACTTCACCCGCGAAGTCCAGGTAATCGTGCAGGTTCTTTCTGCTGACCGCAAGTTTGCACCGGATGTGCTGGGCGTGTCCGCAGCATCCCTCTCCATCGGTCTTTCCGAACTGCCCTTCGAACAGCAGGTTGCCGCCGTACGCGTGGCCGTTGTCGATGGCCAGAACATCGTGATGCCCACCTACGAACAGATGGCCTGCGCCGATCTGGACCTGGTGGTCGCCGGTACCGAAGATTCTGTCTGCATGGTGGAAGGCGGTGCCTACGAAGTGTCCGAAGACACGATGATCAACGCAATTCTCGCCGGTCACGAAGCCATCAAGCTCATGTGCAAGGCCCAACAGGAACTGGTGGACCGCTGCGCTAAGCCGAAGATGGAACTCAAGCCCCAGCACGTTGGCGAAGCCCACGAAAAGCTTCTCGCCACGGTGAAGGAAGTCGTGTGGGACGAACTGAACAAGGACGTCCACTCCAACATGGTGAAGACCGACTTCTATCCGGCTATGGCAGACCTCTGTGCGAAGATGCTCGAAGACGAACGCATTCTCGCCATCATCGGCAAGGACGAAGAACAGGATCCTGCTCTCGTTGCAGACGCGAAGGCAATCTTCAGCGACTACGAACGCACAGCCATGCGCGAAATGATCCTGAACGAAGACGTGCGCCTCGACGGCCGTACGACGACCGAAGTCCGCCCGATCGAAATCGAACTCGGCGTTCTCCCGAGCGCTCACGGTTCTGCGATCTTCCAGCGTGGCGAAACCCAGGGTCTCGTGGTCTGCACGCTGGGCTCCAAGGCCGACGAACAGCGCTACGAAAGCCTGCAGGGCGAAGGCTCCAAGAGCTACATGCTGCATTACAACTTCCCGCCGTACTGCGTGGGTGAATGCAAGCGCCTCGGCATGAGCCGTCGTGAAATCGGTCACGGCCACCTGGCCGAACGCTCTCTCGCTGCCGTTCTTCCGCTGCCGGAAGACTTCCCGTACACCATCCGCGTGGTTTCCGAAATTCAGGAATCCAACGGTTCTTCTTCCATGGCCTCTGTTTGCGGTGGCTGCCTCAGCTTGATGGACGCTGGCGTTCCTATCAAGGCTCCGGTCGCAGGTGTCGCCATGGGCCTCATCTCCGAAAAGGGTTCCGTGAAGGAAGGCGGCAAGATCAAGATCCTGACCGACATCACCGGTACGGAAGACCACCTCGGCGATATGGACTTCAAGGTGACGGGTACTGCCGAAGGTATCACTGCCTTCCAGATGGATATCAAGATCCGCGGCATTACTCCGGAACTCATGCGCGAAGCCCTGGAGCAGGCTCGCCAAGGCCGTCTGCACATTCTCGGCAAGATGGCAGAACTCGGCCTCGCCGCTCCGCGCCCGCACGTCTCCGAGAAGGCTCCGACCATGATCAAGATGCGCATCCCGACGAACAAGATCCGCGACGTCATCGGTTCCGGTGGTTCCGTGATCAAGGGCATGCAGTCTCAGACGGGTTGCACCATCAACATCGACGACGATGGCAACATCGACATTGCCGCCCCGAGTGGCAAGGCCGCTGCAGTCTGCCGCCGCATGATTGAAGAACTCACTGCCGAACCCGAACCGGGCCGCAAGTACAAGGGCAAGGTCAAGACGATTCAGCCCTTTGGCGCATTCGTCGAAATCCTGCCTGGTCGCGACGGTCTTGTGCACATCTCCGAACTTGCCGACCACCGCGTCGATAAGGTCGAAGACGTTGTTCACGTGGGTGACGAAGTCGAAGTGCTCTGCCTCGGTGTTGACCCGAAGGGCAAGGTGAAGCTTTCCATGAAGGCGCTCCTCCCTCCGAAGGCTGCCCCGGCTGAAGCTCCGGCCGCAGAAGCACCTGCTGCAGAAGCCGCTCCGGAAGCTCCGGCTGAAGGCTAAGCAGACAAATTAACGCTTTGGCTTAGATAAATTAAGCATCCCGCCCAATTGAGGACGGGATGTTTTTTTGCACCGAAGATGCCCACGCGAAAATACGCAAGCCAACATTTCTGTCGAGAGCAAAGCGTATTTGAGCGTGTCGGGAGGGTCTTAGGGAGGGCTTGTGCCCTCCCTATTCATTAAAGCGACGTGATAATTCCGTAACAATAAAAACAGATTCCGCGCGAATAATTCCAAAATAATTTGTTCAAACCGAAAAATTCAATATATATTTAATGTTGGAAGCTTGAACGAATAGGGGTGTTTGGCAATGCTCGTTGCTTATTTTGCAACTCTCTGCGTTATCGCAGCGATTAACATGATACTCCAGTATCGTGTTAATTCCAAGCAGAATGGACACTACTCCCTGCTGTTTTTCTCCGTATTCATTTCGTGCTTGGGCCACCTGATGCTGGCCCTGTCCTCTGGCCGGGACGAGGCAGTCCTTGCGAACAAGGTGATATACGCGGGGACCATCTTTTTGCCGCTTTTCACCTTCGATGCGAGCCTGTCCGTTTGCAAGATTCGCATACCCGCCTTGGCTCACGACCTGTTCATGCTGGTGGTGTTTGTCATTTTCGGCATGTCATTGACGGTAGGTTTCAACGATTTTTACTACAAGTCTATCGAATATATCCAGATTGAAGGTGCTGGTAACTATACCGCCGTGTACGGGGTTGGGCACGCCATTTTCAACTGTCTCATGGTTGGCTATGTGGTCTGCAATGTGACACTGATTGTCTATGCCTTCATGAAAAAGAAGAACGTGTCATTTAATAGCCTTATCGCCCTTTCGCTGATCGAAATCGTTTCCATTTTGTCGTTTTTTACGTCACGGTTCTTTGAATATGACACCCTGATTATGCCTGCAGTTTACGTGTTCGCCCAGTTTGCGCTGCTCTACATTTGTTACCGGGTCAAGCGTTACGACGTGGAACAGTTTATTTCCCAGGTGCTGGAAGGCAGGAATACGGACAGCTTTGTTTTGGTTACTTCGAAATACAATTACCTGGGCTGCAACGAGGTGGCTTTCGAGACATTCCCGAACCTGAAAAAATGCAGGATCGATTACAGGTTTCCCAATAATTCCAGGTTGAACCGGCTGCTTATTGTGTGGATTAAGGAAATGTCAAAGGGCATATTTGTCACTGAGAAAAAGTTCAAGAAGGCGGACAAGTTCTACAAAATCAGGTACGCCGAACTCCCTCTTTCTAGGCGAGAAAAGGCGTTCATGTTCAAGATAGAAGACGAGACCGCCATCCACAACTACATCAATATGCTGGGTGCCGACAATGTGCGCCTGGAGCAGATGCTCAAGGACAACGATTCCCAGATTCACACCCTTCAGGAACAGATGCTGGTTGGCATGGCCCACATGGTAGAAAACCGTGACAGCAATACGGGAAGCCATATCAAGCGTTCTAGCAACGTGGTCTCGATTCTTGTGGATTACCTGCGTAACAAGGATAGCCGCAGTCTTCCGGATTTCTTCTACGACACCTTGATTACGGCGGCTCCCATGCACGATATCGGCAAGATTGCCGTGGATGACCGTATCTTGCGGAAACCCGGTCGTTTTACTCCGGAGGAATACGAAGAGATGAAGAGTCACTCCGAGAAGGGCGCCATGATTGTCGAAAACCTGCTGACTTCGGTGGAGACTCCTGAATTCGTGAAAATCGTGTGCAACGTGACCCGCTACCACCATGAACGTTACGATGGGGGCGGCTATCCGAACAAGCTGAAAGGGGAGGATATTCCTTACGAGGCCCGCATTATGGCGGTGGCCGACGTGTACGACGCCCTGGTGAGCCAGCGTTGCTACAAGGAGGCCATGTCCTTCGACAAGGCCTATTCCATTGTCGTGGAAGGAATGGGCTCCCAGTTCGACCCTTCGCTCAAGGAGTGCTTCGAGGCCTGCCGTGCCAAGCTGGAGGCCTACTACCGCGGGCTGAAGGAATAAAAACCTATATTTTCTGCAAAAAAACGGAGCTTATATGAAAATCTTTATGGCTCAGCTTTTTGTGCAGGCTGGAAAACCCGAAGAAAATTTTGAGACAATAAGGGTCGCCGTGGAAAGAGGCAAGGCGGTCGGTGCCGACCTGGTGCTTTTGCCCCAGAACGCTATCGAAGGTTCTACCATGCTGGGCTCCCTGGGGGACGAAGTCGAGTTTCTCCAAAAATGTGGGGGCTTCAGGGACAAGGTGGCGGAACTTTCCCAAGGAATCGAAATCCTGCTGGGCGGGAGCGACATGCTTTCCGAAGGTGGAATGTTTTTTAGTAACGGTAAGCCTGCCAAGTGGGGCTACGATTTCGAGGTTCTTTCTGGACTTTCCACCTTTACGGAAGGCAAGAACCTGGTTGTCCGCAACGCCTGTGTGGGCCATGCAAAAAAATTGCAGTGGCCGATTTTCTACCTGGATTTGGTAGGTACCGAAAACAGCGGCAAGAACATTTACGCCATGGACGGCGGCAGCGGCATTTGGGACAAAAGCGGAAACCAGGTGTTTGCCATGCCCCGGTTTGAATCGTCGGAATGCCTGGTAGAGGTGGGTGAGGACGGTTCTGTTTCTGGATTCCCACAGAATACCGTTGTGGAGCCTGACCGTATTGCCCTTATCCACGATGCCTTGGTATTCATGATTCGGGAGAACCTGAAAAAGTTCCATATTCCCCGCATGGTCATCGGGGCTAGCGGCGGTATCGACAGTGCCGTGTCGGCGGCCCTCTATGCGGAGGCCATCGGTGCAAAGAACGTTTACCTGATCAACATGCCCACCCGTTTCAATTCGGCCACCACCCGGAATGCGGCGGCAGACCTGGCGAAGAATCTGGGCAGCCCCTACATGGTGGCGCCTATTTCTGCCATCGTGGAGTCCGTTTGCAACAGCTTGGGACAGTGCAAGTTCGAAGGGGACGATACGCCCATAAAGGTAGAAGGCATCAACCACGAGAACCTGCAGGCCAGAACCCGCTCGGCATCGGTGCTGTTGACGGTGGCCTCTGTGCTTGGAGCGGGCATTACCTGCAACGGCAACAAGAGCGAGGCTACCGCTGGTTACTGCACCCTGTACGGGGACAGTTGCGGTGTCATGTGCGCTTTGGGCGACCTGTGGAAAACGGACGTGTATGCTCTGGCCCGTTACATCAACCGCGACAAGGAAATTATCCCCCAGGCCTCTATAGACGTGCCTGCCAGCGCAGAACTCAGCGACGCTATGAACGTGGACGAAGGAAAGGGCGACCCCATCAAGTACCCGTATCACGACAAGCTTTTTGCCGAATGGGTGGAATGGGGGAGCAGTCTGGAAAGCACGGAAGCCCGCCTGGCGGCAGGCTTTGAAAGCTACTGCAAGGATTTGGGCGTGGATCTGGAGTATTTCAAGTCCCTGTTCAAGACTCCCGAAGAGGCTTTGCAGGACATGCGGGCCTGGCACAGGCGTTTCCGTGGGATTGCCCTGGCCAAGCGAATCCAGTTCCCGCCAATACTTTCTGTTTCGGGTCACGCCTTCGGCGCGGAATACCCGGAATCGCAGGTGTAGATTAGGATCTAGGGGCTAGGATTTAGGGGCTAGGGGCGAGAACTGACGGAGACAAGAAATTAATGTGAAATGTGTGATGTGAAATGATAAGTTAAGAATAATTCATTCCACACTTCACATTCCACATCGCCTCACACCCCGTGGTGCTTGTCGTGGTTAGGGCAGCCGCAACCGCCCTGTCCGTCGCAGTTTTCCTTGTGACCTTCGCCACCGCATTCGCACTCGTGGCCTTCTTCGCCGCACTTGCAGTCCCCTTCGCCCTTGCCGCCACAGCAGCAGTGGCCCTTGGGGTTCAGCTCCTCTTCGGTGGCCTCGCGTACAGAAACAACTTCGATGGCGAAGTTCAGGTTCTTGCCCGCCAGTTCGTGGTTGGCGTCGATGACCGCCTTGTCTGCTGAAACGGACTTGACCCGAATGGGCATGGGGCCCATGGGCGTCTGGGCGTAGAAAATCATGCCGGGTTCTACCTTTTCTACCCCCTGGAACACGTTCAGCGGGACCTCTTGGGCGAGGGTTTCGTCGTATTCGCCGTAGCCTTCGGCGGGGATGACCTTCACGTCGAACTTGTCGCCAACGTCATGGCCCACCATGGCCTTTTCAAGACCGACCACGATCATGTGGGCGCCCTGGATGTACTGGAGCGGTTCGCGACCTTCGGAAGAGTCAATGACTGCTCCTTCGTCGGAGGTGAGGGTGTAGTGCATCTGGACCACGGTCTTGTCGGCGATTTTCATGTTTTATCCTTGTGTGATGGGGTAAAAAGTAGGCGAAATATAGAAAATTACGCTTTCTTGCGGTCGTGCCAGACGCTTTCATTGAATAGCTGGCCTTCGGATAGACCGTATTTTTCTTCGACTCCTGCCATACGGGTGGCTTCATCGATGGAAATCCTTCCGCGAATGGCCTGGGTGTAGATGGAAACCTTGCGCCGCACCGTTTCGGCGTCTTCTTGCAGCATTTCGAGACGGAAATGGCTTACGGCGTTTTTTTGCAAATCCGGCAACAGTTTCAGCGCCGATTGGGGCTTGCCAACGAACAACGTGTTTCGGCATTCGGCGTCACTTTGCAGAAAATGCCGCTCTCCCTTGTGGTCCAGAATTTCCACCTTGTGCTGGGTGCAAATCTTGCCGCATTCGGGGAACCGCCTGCCGGTAGTGAGGGCACGGGCGAACGCGCAGTATTCGGAATGGAACGCGGGCATGTACTGGTGGAGCGTGAGTTCCAGGCGGCTTCCGTCAATGCTGTTCAGAAGGTCAAAAAGTTGGGTGCTGTTCAGGTCCCAGGAGGGGTGAAGCGTTTGCAACCCCTGCGAGAGCAACCAGTCGTAGCTCAGGCTGTTGGCGGCGTTCAGGCTGTAATCACCGGCGAGCGGGATGCCGCTTTCGCGTAATATGGCCAGTGCACCGAGGTTTCGCACCAGCGCAAAGTCGGGGCAAAGTCGCAGGATGTTCTTGAGGTAGTGGCTTTCGCCGGGCTTGTGGATGCGGAGGGTGGCCATGCCTGCCTTGAAACCGAGTTCACGAATTTGTTCTAGGGGCTTGTCGTATTTGACGCCCCAGTCAAAGTCCATGATGATGCTCTCTATATCAAGGCCTTCAAGGGCGGCAATTTGTTCAGGACGGCGGACAAGGACCGAGATGAGGGGTCGTGCGGCGTTTCCACCCTCAACCTTCATGCCAAACTTCACACTGTTGAGAAGTGCCCGTCCCGCAGTGGCGCTCGGATTCAGTTCGTGCCATTCGCAGCGTTTGTTGTCGAGCTGTTCTATGGCCTTCTGGCGGAGTGTCCGCAGGAGTTTTCCCGGAATGAAGGCTCCGCCCTCGATGTCGACTTTGAGTTTCCCGAGGCGGTAGGCAGTTCCACTTAGTGCCGAAAGTTCCTTTTGGGCAAGTTCGCGAAGTCCATTGGCGGCGTCGGCGTCCTTGTTTCGTGATGCCTCCAGAACGGTTTCGCTTTCGGCTATCGCTTTGTTCTGGAATCCATCGCTTACCTCCAGGTGAAGCTTTTTCCCGATGTCACCCGAAAGGACCATGTCGACGGGGATTCTTTTCATGAATTCCCTGTCGGTAAAGGTCTTGCGCAGTTCCCGTTCCAGGGCGGGAGAGTCGTTGCGGTAACATTTCATTCCCGCAGTGACTTTGCGGGTGTCGAAATCCTTGCCGAATGTCAGGGTAAGCGTTTTTCCCTGCACCTTGATACCGTAGAGCCTCGAACCTATGCTGATATCCCTTTGCGGATCTTCAAAGAGTATTCCGTCGCCAGGGCGGGGGAGACCAGCGTTGTTTTCAATGTCAATCTGCCCGCACCCCACCTTCATAACCGTTCCGAGGAACATTCCGTGGTGGTTGCTGAAGGTGCCGTCTACAAGTTCCTGGTGGTTGTCGCCGTCGAGCCAGCCTGTCCTAAGCCCGCGGCTGAAGAGCACTTCCAGGGGCTCGGTGTCTATGTCTTGCAGGGGCTGGCTGTCAAGAGCCTTGCGGTAGGTTCTTGAAACCGCTGCCACGTATTCAGGACTTTTAAGGCGACCTTCAACCTTGAGTGAATCCACGCCGATTTCTTCAAGGTCGTTCAGTTTCGGGAGAGCACACAGGTCGTGAGGGCTGAACAGGTATTTGGCGTCGGTATCCCGATATTCCTTTCCGTCCACGAAAATGCGGTAAGGAAGCCTGCAGCTCTGGGCGCATTGTCCCCGGTTGGCGCTCCGGCCTCCGAAGTTTTCGCTGGTGAGGCACTGGCCTGAGTAACTCACGCACAGAGCCCCGTGGATAAAAACCTCCAGTTCCAAATCTGTGGCGGATTTTATGGAGGCAATTTCTTTTAGGGAAAGTTCCCGTGCCAGGACGGCGCGGTTGAATCCCAATTGTGCCGCCAGGTTCACCGACTCTGCACTGGATAGGGTCATCTGGGTGCTGGCGTGAATTTCTTGGCTTGGAGCGATGGCCCGGATTAGCCTTGCTAGTCCAATGTCCTGGATGATGAAGGCATCGGGTTTTAAAGATATGAGCTTTTCCAAAAAATCGGGGAGTTCTTGGAGTTCTCGTTCAAAGACCAGTACATTCATGGCCAGGAATGTACGCACGCCCCGCTTGCGGGCGTACAGGATCATGTCTTCTACATTTTCAAATGTAAAATCTTCGGTACGGCCTCGGGCGTTCCAGTGGGGCACTCCAAAATACACCGCATCGGCACCGTTGTTGACCGCGGCGATGAGCATTTCTCGTGTCCCTACGGGGAGTAGCAGTTCCGGTTTTTTCACGATAAAAAAATAGTTTTTTTCTTATATTTGCAGGACAGAGGTTATTTATGAAGTTTTTTTATTCCCTGGTTCTCCTTGCCCTGTGTTTTTTTCTGACGAGTTGCAATGGTGTCGGAAGCAAAGATACCGTCGTGGCAAGAATAGGCAATGAAACGCTTTATGCTGAGGATTTGGATTTCTTGACCCTGCAAAATCCTGGTGAGTCAAACTCCGAAAGGTACAAGCTTGCGACAGAAAATCTCATGTTCTCTTTGGCTAAGGTTTCTAAGGCGACTGGCGAATCTAGATCCTATGACTCCGCATGGAAAGTTTATGAACCGATTGTTAGGAATCGCTTGCTTACAATTGTCTATACACGGTATCACTTGATGAACCGATTTGGATATACCGATGAAGATTTGAAAAAGTATTTTGACGAGCATCGCCGTGAATTCGATAGTACGGCGACGTATATGACTGTTCGTGAAGAAGTTGCCGGACGATACTACCTGTCACAGAATCAGGATTCCCTGAAGTCTTATATTCAGCAGACCTTGTCTGAAAAAAAAGACCCCGCCAAAGCAGATTTTTCTAAAGAAGATGATATCAAAGAACTGGAGCGGTCCTTTATCAAGTTACATAAGCAGGCGATGTCGCAAAAGGTAAAAGAAATGATGTCTGATTTGGGAACGGTTGTCGTTGAAAAACCTGTTCCCAAAGATCTCCATAAGTTCTATGAAGATAACAAGGACAAGTTTATGACGGATCCAGGTTATGAAGTTTATCATGTGGCCATGAAGGATTCCGTAGTGCTAGCAAAGACTATGGCAAATGTCAAGGATTTGGAATCTTTCAAGGCTGTGGCAGCGACCATTAGTGAAAAAGAAGAAACTTCGGACAGCATGGGCTATGTAGGCCGAATCAAGAAAAATCATGCGTTGCCCTATGGAATTGGGTTGATGCCTGCCTTATGGCCCGAATTGGAAAAAAAGGTGGCTGGATATATATCCACTGTGATTCGGTCTATGTCTGATTCGCTCTATCACAGTTTCTATGTACAGGCAGTCATTCCGTCGGAACCCAAGTCGTTTGATCGTGTAGAAAAACAATTGGAAAATATGTATGCCGAAGATGTGGCAAGCCTTGATTCGGCAACGGTCTTGATTTCTGATAATGGAAAGATTGTTTATACAAAGGCCGACTTGCTAAAAATCTTCGAAGCAGAACCGGGGATTCCCTACAATAAGGATACCCATTACAATATAGTCAAGATGCTTGCTCAGGCTTATGCCGTTGGAGAAAAAGCTAGACAGGAAAAGATTGATGCTTCTTGGGAGTTCAGGGCGCTTGTGCGGGGAGCCCGTATGGAATTTATAACAGCTCGTTATGATAGAAACCTGCAAATGAAGAAACCCGTGGATTCTCAGATTGTAAGCAATCTCAAGAAGTACGAATATCTCTTGAATAAAGAAACGAAGTATAAAGGCCGTTCTTATGAAGAGGCGGAAATCTTGGTCGAAAATAATTTGAAAGGTATCGCCATGATGAACGAAGATATTATCGTCAATATGGAAATCTGGAATAAAACGAATGTATTTTTCTATGATCAATCCAAGGCGATTTTTGTTCCGGTTACTACAGCAGATGGGCTCATGGCTTTGGGAGATTCTGCTGCCCAAAACCAGAATTTCGATACTGCAATTGCGGCCTACCAGAAAGTGATAGATTTGTTTGCTTATCGGGATACGCTTTTCCGTACGGCGGCCTATAATTTAGCCCAGACTTACTCCGATGCCCAAAAGTATGAGCGCTCGGCGTCGGCCTTTGAAGCATTCTTGCAGGTGTGGCCAGATGCTCCCGAAACGGAAAAGGCCATGTTCAGTTTGGGCTTTGTTTTGAACGAAAACTTGAAGCAGAATGACCGTGCCCTGGAGGTCTTGGAGGACTTCCAGAAGCGCTTCCCCAAGAGCGAACTGAAGGAATCCGTCGATTGGCTGGTGGAAAACATCAAAAGTGACGGAAAACTGGCCGAAGACCTGATGAAGAAGATTGAGGCTGAAGAGTGAGCCTGCGGCTCAGTTAGTAGTTCTAAGTTCTGAGTTACTAGTGTTTAGGAATCATGCAACCCCGAATTTCTAGTAACTAGCCCATAGGGCGTAACTAGTAACTAATAACTTTTCCCACTAATAACTATATTTCCCACATCTTAAACTAAAAGGTACCTACTATGGAAATGACATTTGCAATGATCAAGCCCAATGCCGTCAAGTCCGGCCTTATCGGGCGCATTATCGACCGTTACATCGCTGCAGGCCTCTCCGTCTGCGCCGTGAAGATGCACCAGATGACCTCTGCCGACGCTCGCGGCTTCTATGCCGAACACGTTGAGAAGCCGTTCTTCCCGGAACTTGAAGCCTACATGACCAAGGGACCCTCCGTGATGCTCGCCCTGGGTGGTGAAAATGCCATTGCCAAGGTTCGCGCCATCAACGGTGCCACCAATCCGGCCAAGGCGGAACCCGGTACCCTCCGCTACGAATTTGCCCCTTCCATGACCGAAAACGTGGTCCACAGCTCCGACAGTCCTGAATCCGCCAAGCGCGAACTCGACTTCTGGTTCAAGGAAGACGAACGCTACGCTTACGAAATGCTTTTCCCCAAGGCCTGCTGCGTTCTTTAAGTTTCAAAATAAACCCCCTCAAGGAGACACAACTCAATGCAATGGATCATCAAGTATCTTACCTCGTCCATTGGTAAGAAGCAGATCATGGGATGCACGGGTGCCTTTTTGGCCCTGTTCATCTTTGGCCACATGTGTGGCAACTTCCAGCTCTTGAACTTTGACCAGGCTTCGGCCCAGGCGTCCTATAACGCCTACACCGAGTTCCTGACCGGGTTCAATCCGCTCCACTTTCCCATCAAGATGATTTACCTCGTCGAACTGGTGCTGGTGGCTGCCTTCGCCCTCCATATCTTCCTTGCCATCAAGCTGAAGATCGAAAACAAGAAGGCCCGCGGCGGTATCGACTACGAACTCAACGTCCGCAAGGGCAAGAAGACCTTCGCCACCTTCACCATGATCTGGTCCGGTCTCTTCATTCTCGGTTTCCTCGTGCAGCACCTCATGATGCTCAAGTTCGGCGAACACTACCTGTACATGAACGACAAGGGAGAAATCGTCCGCGACATGTGGCTCACCACTATCCAGATGCTGGGTAATCCGGCCTGGGCAGCCTTCTACGTGATCAGCATGTTCGTCATCGGCATGCACCTGTTCCACGCTATTTCTTCTGCCTTCCAGACCATGGGCATTGCCCACCAGAAGTGGACTCCGGTCATTGATCTGGCCGGCATCCTTTACAGCATCGTGGTGGCTCTTGGTTTTGCCGTCACTGCCGCCGGTGCTTTCTACCTGGCCAATCAGCCCGAGACCCAGGCCCTGATCGAAAAGTCCCGCAGCCTCCAGCCGCAGTACGAACAGCAGCTCAAGGCCAAGGAAGCCGCCAAGACTTCTTACGTGGTTCCTTCTGTTGGCACCGTCGAAGTTTCTTTTAACGCTTAATTTTAAGGAGCCCACTAATGATTCTTGATTCTAAAATCCCCGGTGGTTCCATCGAAGAAAAGTGGACCAAGCACAAGTTCGAACTCAAGCTGGTGAACCCCGCCAACAAGCGTAAGTTCACGGTGATCGTGGTTGGTACTGGCCTTGCCGGTGCATCCGCTGCGGCATCCCTTGCCGAACTTGGTTACAATGTCAAGTCTTTCTGCATCCAGGATAGCCCCCGTCGCGCACACTCCATTGCCGCCCAGGGTGGTATCAACGCTGCCAAGAACTACAAGAACGACGGCGACTCCGTTTACCGCCTGTTCTACGATACCGTGAAGGGCGGTGACTTCCGCGCTCGCGAAGCCAACGTGCACCGCTTGGCTGAAAACTCTAACCTCATCATCGACCAGTGCGTCGCCCAGGGTGTTCCCTTCGGTCGTGAATACGGTGGCCTCCTCGACAACCGCTCTTTCGGTGGTACGCAGGTTTCCCGTACGTTCTACGCCCGCGGTCAGACGGGTCAGCAGCTCTTGCTCGGTGCCTACCAGGCTCTCATGCGCCAGGTTGCCGCCGGTAAGGTGAAGATGTTCCCCCGCCGCGAAATGATGGACCTCGTCGTGATCGACGGCAAGGCTCGCGGTATCATCGTCCGTAACCTCATCACTGGCGAACTCGAAAGCCACGTGGGTGACGCTGTCTGCCTTTGCACCGGCGGTTACGGTAACGTCTACTACCTTTCTACAAACGCCCAGGGTTCTAACGTGACGGCCGCTTTCCGTGCCTACAAGCGCGGCGCCCTGTTCGCTAACCCCTGCTACACGCAGATTCACCCGACTTGCATTCCTCGCCACGGCGACCTGCAGTCGAAGCTCACTCTGATGAGTGAATCTCTCCGTAACGACGGTCGTATCTGGGTTCCGCGCAAGGCGGGCGACACTCGCAGCCCGGACCAGATCCCCGAAGAAGACCGTTACTACTACCTCGAAGAAAAGTACCCGAGCTTCGGTAACCTGGTGCCCCGTGACGTGGCATCCCGTAACGCCAAGCAGGTCTGCGATGCAGGCCTCGGCGTGGGTAACACCAAGCAGGCCGTGTACCTCGACTTCGCCGACGCTATCCAGCGCATGGGCGTTGCAGGCGTTTCTGCCAAGTACGGCAACCTCTTCCAGATGTACGAAAAGATTACCGACGAAGACCCGTACAAGGTCCCGATGCGTATCTTCCCGGCCATCCACTATACCATGGGCGGCCTCTGGGTGGACTACGATCTGATGTCCACGATTCCGGGCTGCTTCGTTCTCGGTGAAGCCAACTTCTCCGACCACGGTGCAAACCGCCTCGGCGCTTCTGCTCTTATGCAGGGCCTCTCCGACGGTTACTTCGTCATTCCGTTCACCATCGGCGGCTACTTCGCGGGCACCAAGCTCGAGAAGGTTTCCGAATCCGATGCCGCGTTCGAAGACTGCAAGAAGCAGACCGAAGAACGCATCCACAAGCTCCTCTCCATCAAGGGTCACCGCACTGTTAACGATATCCATCGTGAACTCGGTAACATCATGTGGGAATACGTGGGCATGGCCCGTAACGAAGCCGGCCTCAAGACCGCCCTCGAGAAGATTCCGGCCCTCCGTGCCGAATTCTGGGAAAACGTCAACGTGCTCGGTTCCGAAGGTTCCTTCAACCAGAACCTCGAACGTGCCGGCCGCGTGGCTGATTTCCTCGAATTCGCCGAAGTCCTCACTCTCGACGCCCTGCACCGCAAGGAATCTTGCGGCGGCCACTTCCGCGAAGAAAGCCAGACTCCGGAAGGCGAAGCCAAGCGCGACGACGAGAACTTCTGCTACGTGGGTGCCTGGGAGTACAAGGGCGACGGTGTCGCACCGGAACTTTCCAAGGAACCTCTTACCTTTGATAACGTCCACCTCGCTACTAGGAGCTACAAATAATGAGCGGACTGAATTTGACTTTGAAGATTTGGCGTCAGAAGGATGCCAAGACCAAGGGACAGTTCGAAACTGTCAAGATCAACGATGTTTCTCCGGACATGTCCTTCCTGGAAATGCTCGACATCGTGAACGAAGAACAGATGAAGCAGGGCAAGGAAGGCTTTGCTTTCGACCACGACTGCCGCGAAGGTATCTGTGGCATGTGCTCTCTCGTCATCAACGGTATGCCGCACGGTCCTGACCATGCGACTACCACTTGCCAGCTTCACATGCGCAAGTTCAAGGATGGCGATACCATCGTAATCGAACCGTGGCGCGCTGCCGCATTCCCGGTTATCCGTGACTGCGCCGTGGATCGTACCGCTTTCGACCGCATCATCCAGGCTGGCGGCTTTGTTTCTGTGAACACCGGTGCCGCTCCTGAAGCTTCCACGATTCCGGTTCCCAAGGCTGATGCCGACCGTGCCTTCGACGCTGCCGCCTGTATCGGTTGCGGTGCCTGCGTGGCCGCCTGTAAGAACGCTTCTGCAATGTTGTTCGTATCTGCCAAGGTCTCTCACCTCAGCTTCTTGCCGCAAGGCAAGGTTGAAGCGAAGAAGCGCGTCTTGGCCATGGTCGCCCAGATGGACAAGGAAGGCTTCGGCAACTGCACGAACCTTTACGAATGCCAGGCCGCATGCCCGAAGGGTATCACCGTGGATTACATCGCCAAGATGAACCGCGAATACCTCGGCGCAACCGTGACCTACGCCGAAAAGGTGTACGGGAAGGACTAGCAAGCCGAGCGTCGCGAGCAAGCTCGCTTGCTCATGACCGAGGCGCCGCGAGTCTTGCGGCAAGTTGCGTAGCAACTTGGCGAACGACTAATAGGTATGAGGTGTGAGGTCGGTCGCTTCGCTCCCTTTGAGGTGTGGGGCCGGCCTTTCAGGCCTTTGAACATGTCATCCTGAGCGGAGAGGCGTAGCCTCGGAGTCGAAGGATCCAGACCAGCATTAAAAAGGGACCGCAGCGATGCGGCCCTTTTTCTATATTTCGCTTGTAAATCAAAAAGAGGACTTCAAGATGAAAAAGATTTTTGCGATGTTTGCGGCGTTTGCGTGTGCCGCGGTTCTTTCTGCCTGTAATGACCAGAAGGCGGAATCCAAGGCTCAGGCCGATGAATCCCTGAACAAGGTGAAGGCGGCGGGCGAGTTCGTGCTCGGTCTCGACGATTCCTTCCCGCCGATGGGTTTCCGCGACAAGGACAACAACATCGTGGGTTTCGATATCGATCTCGCTACTGAAGTTTGTGCGCGCCTGGGCGTGAAGCTCAAGACGCAGCCGATTTCCTGGGATGCGAAGGAACAGGAACTGAACACCGGCAAGATTGACTGCATCTGGAACGGCATGAGCGTGGACAGCGCCCGTGCGAAGGCGATGAACCTGAGCGACCCGTATCTCAAGAACCGCATGATTTTCACGGTGAAGGACAAGGCTCTTGCAAGTCTCGCGGCCCTCGCCGGCAAGAAGATTGCCGTGCAGAACGGCTCTACCGCCCAGAAGCTTTTGGATGCTTCCGAAGCGGGCAAGGCCGCCAAGGAAATCGTCCCGTTTGACGACAACCAGACGGCGCTCATGGATTTGGACAAGGGCGGTGTTGACGCCGTGTTCCTGGACGAAATCGTGGCCAAGTACTGGATTGTGACGAACGCGAAGGACTACACGGTGCTCGAGGAAGGCCTTTCCGACGAAGTCTACGCCGTGGGTTTCCGCAAAAAAGACCAGGCCCTGCGTGATGCCGTGAATTCCACCCTGGCTGCCATGAAGGTTGACGGCAAGTTCGACGAAATCTCTGCCAAGTGGTTTGGCAAGTAATGTCGGAACTATCAACGCTTTTGCCTATCCTTTGGGGCGGCTTCTGCACGACGCTCGCCATTTTCGGGCTTACGCTCCTGTTCTCGATTCCGCTGGGTCTGCTTGTTGCGGTCCTCAAGATGAGCAAGTGGCGCGTGGTGCGCTACCCGGTTTCGTTCTACATCTCGGTGATGCGCGGCACTCCCTTGCTGCTCCAGATTGTGGCGATTTATTTTGGCTCCTACTACCTGAGCGAATATGCGGGCGTGGATTTTTCGTTTGATCGCTTCCCGGCGGTAATTGTGGCATTCTCGATAAACTATGCGGCGTATTTTGCCGAGATTTTCCGCGGGGGCATTCAGTCTATACCCAAGGGGCAGTACGAGGCGGCCTACATGCTGGGTATGACCCGCACGCAGACGTTCTTCCGCATTATTCTCCCGCAGGTGGTAAAGCGCGTGGTACCCGCCAGCGCTAACGAAGTCATCACCCTGGTGAAGGACACTTCCCTTGCGCAGGTGATTGCGGTGACGGAACTTTTTGCGTTGGCCAAGAAACAGCAGGCCGCCTACGCGAGCATTTACCCGCTGTTCGTGGCGGGTGTATTCTACTATGTGGCGAACCTTTTGCTGAGCGTGATTTTTGCCTACGTGGAACGCAAGCTCAATTACTATAAGTGAGGCGTGGAATGGAAAACGTGAATGAATCTGCGCCGATCCTCAAGGTTGAACATGTCAAGAAGTCCTTTGGTGACTTGCATGTGCTCAAGGATATCTCGTTTGACCTGAAGGCGGGCGAGGTGCTCTCGATTATCGGGCCCAGCGGCTCCGGCAAGAGTACGCTGTTGCGCTGCCTTACCCAGCTCGAAACGGTTGACGGCGGCCTGGTGCAGGTCGACGGCAAGGACATGGTGGTCCCTAACGCTTCGGCGAAGGGCCCGGCAGTCAAGTACGCTCCGGCGAAAACGCTGCGCGATATCCGACTTTCTACGGGATTCGTGTTCCAGAACTTCAACTTGTTCCCGCACCTGACTGTGCTTCAGAACCTTTGCCTCGCTCCGGTGCGCGTGCTGGGGGACGAACGCAAGGATGCCCGCGCCATGGGCCGATTCTTGCTCAAGCGCATGGGCCTCGAGGGCAAGGAAAACGCTTACCCCTGCGAACTCAGCGGTGGTCAACAGCAGCGCGTGTCCATTGCCCGCGCCCTTGCGATGAACCCGAAGATTCTTTTCTTCGACGAGCCGACCAGTGCCTTGGACCCGGAACTCACCGGCGAAGTGCTCAAGATTATCAAGAAGCTTGCTGAAGACAAGATGACCATGGTCATTGTGACTCACGAGATGGCCTTTGCCCACGACGTGGCAGACAAGGTTGTCTTTATGGACGGCGGCGTCATCGTGGAACAGGGAACCCCCGACCACGTGTTCCGCGAATCGGGCAACGAGCGCCTGGCGCAGTTCCTGTCTAGGTTCACAAATACTTGATTTTTGATTCCGAGGCTGTTGTTTTACAAACTTCGGCGATGTAGGCTTCTTTATATTATATCGGGGTCTTGCTTTTTTCGCCGGCGATTTCCCGGACGAGTTTCGGCACCAGGTAGCCTGGCAGCTTGGTGCGGATTTCTGCAATCAGTTCGCGCGCCCGCTCATCGGAAACTTCAAAGTGGGCGACCCCGTTGGCGTGATCCAGCTGGTGCAGGTAGTAGGGGAGAACTCCCTGTTCAAAAAGTTTGCGACAGAGTGTTGTTAATTTGTCTGGACTATCGTTTATACCTTTCAAAAGAACGCTCTGGTTGAGTAGAGTCCAGCCGCAAATTTTGAGGTTGGCAAACAGGGCGGCTGATTCATCGTCCAGTTCGTCGGCATGGTTCACGTGTGACACAAGAACGCAGCTGAATCGGGAGGGCAGTTCCCGCAACAGTTCAAAATGCTGCATTACAAGGTCCGGACGCATTACGGGGAGTCTTGTGTGGATGCGAAGCGTTGTAACCGAGGGGTGGGCTGCGATGGATTCAATCAGGTCGCGGAAGGCTCCGGGCGAAAGCGTGAGGGGGTCGCCTCCGGAGAGGATGACCTCCCATACGTCGCTGTGGGTGTCGAGCCAGTTGCTGACTTCGCGAGCCACGTCGGGTCCATTCTGGAAGGGATAGTTCTTGCGGAAGCAGAAGCGGCAACGGACACCGCAGGTGGCGGTCGAGACAATCAGGGCTCGCCGGTCGTATTTTTGGATAACGCAGTCGGACTTGCCTGCGGGCAGGTCTCCTACCGGGTCGTCAACGAATCCGGGAACCTTTTCCCGTTCTACGGTAAGGGGCAGAACCTCGCGAAGGAGTGCTTCGGGGTGGCTAGACTTTTTTATCAAGTCGGCGAAATGCCTTGAACAAAGGAATGGAAATTTGGGCGAAAGGTCGAGTCCGTCTTTGCTTAACTTTGAGATGGTGCTTGAAAAATCACTTCCCAAATAGTCTAAAAAGTCTGAAATTTGTGTAAAAACAGTCCCTGGGTTTTCCATTATATGCTAAATTTAGCTTCAAAATCAACAAGAGGATAATATGGGTACTGTAAGCACCAACGAATTCCGCAAGAAACTTAAAATCATGGTTGATGATCAGCCGTACGAAATCATCGAAAACCAGTTCGTGAAACCGGGTAAGGGCCAGGCCTTCAACCGTGTTCGTATCAAGAACCTGGTGACTGGCCGCACTCTGGAACGCACCTGGAAGAGTGGCGATACGGTGGAAGAAGCCGACGTGACCTTCACTGAAATGACCTACCTCTACAATGACGGTTCTACTTGGTATTTCTTGAACAACGAATCCCAGGAAACTGAAGAAATTTCCAAGGAAGCTCTGAACGGCTGCGAAGTCTGGCTCCTGGACGGCGCTACCGTAGAAGTGACCTGGTGGAAGGACCCGAAGTCCGGCGCTACGCTTCCTATCGAAGTGATTCCGCCTACCTTCGTTGACTTGATGATTGTGGACGCTCCTCCGGCAGTGCAGGGCAACACCAGCGGCAACGTGATGCGTGAAGCCACCCTCGAAACCGGTGCCAAGGTGATGATTCCGCTGTTCATCGAAAACAATACCAAGATCCGCGTGGATACCCGCGACGGTTCTTACCTGGAACGCGCGAAGTAATTCTAAAAACAAGGCGCACCTTTGGTGCGCCCACGATAGAACCCGCCAACCGAAGATATTCGTAAACTCTGGGGCGGGTTCTTTCGTGTCGGGAGGGTTTTAGGGAGGGCTGTGCCCTCCCTAGTCGCTTATAGCTTTCCTAAACACCCGGGCGACTTCGTCCGGGTGTTCGCTTTTGAGCCAGCTGAGGGTCTCGGTACCGCGGTAGCTCCAGGCGAAGATGTTGTCGATGCCAGCCTTGCGGCTTTCGGCTACGGCGATGGCCAGGTCGTTTTCGCGGCCTGCTTCGATCTGGTAGGCCTTAATCCACATCTGCACGGCCTTGCCGTATTTGGCGGCCACGGTCACGAGCTTGCGGGCGGTCTCGGCGTACTTTTCCCGGACCCATTCTTCGGTGGCGCCCCGTTCCCAGTAGGGATCACTGGCGATTTCATCTACGCTGCCCATGGATGCCACGCGGCCCCAGTCGTCGAGGCCTGCTGGGAACCAGGGTGGCAACATGCACACGCAATTGCGCTTGCCGCGAGTGTGAACATCTTCCGTCATTTCTTTCAAAAAGTCGATAAGGCTGTCTTCGCGGAACTTCAACACGTCATCGGTGAGTTCGGCGGGCATTTCGTACCCGAAGCGAGCGCGGAAAAGCCCGCGGCACTTTTCACACCTGCAACTCCAGTTGCTAAGTCCGCCCTTCTCAAAGTAAAAATGGGGTTCGTCCCAAAAGACGGTGCTTACTTTGGTTGCACAGACGGACTCAATCCAGCGATGCATGTAGGACCGGAATTCCGGATGGTTGGGGCAGGCGGCCACCTTGGGCTTGCCGTCTAGCGCCACCTGGCACAAGTCGTGATTACGTGCGGTCAGTTCGGAATAGGCTTCTCCGCCGAATACGCGGCCCACCCCCCAGGGGTTCACGTAGACCGTTAGACCTAGCTCGGCGGTCCGGTCCACGATTTCAGCCATGGTACCGTAATAATACTGCTGGTCTTCTTCGCTCCAGGTGTGGAGCACGGCGTTGAAACCTGCCGCCTTGATGTCTTGCATGTCGGAAAGAGTATGCCTTGGCGTGCGCACGCCGAAATAACTGACGCCCTTAAATTTCAAACTCATATCGGAAAAATAGTTACTAGTTACTAGTTAGTAGTTACTAGTCTTCATGGCAAATGTCTCTAGTAACTAGTAACTTTTAACTCAGAACTATTAATTCGCTCGTAGGGCGAATTAACTATTTGCCCACTGCGGTGTGGGGGTCTTCCGTAGCACCTGGTCCAGGGTCTCCCGCCACTCGTCTTCGGTAAGTGGCCTGCGTATCCAGTACAACCCCTCATCTTCTTTTTCGATGGGCATGGCATCCGGGACAATTTCCACAATCCAGGATTCGGGAATGCTGTTGCGGAGCCTCTTGCTGAAGGCGATGTTCATGTCGGTGGGCCTGTCGGCGTGGTCGAAGATGATAAGCGCCGGGGAATCTCCCGTAATGAGCGCCGTCTCCAGGATGTTTGCCGCTTCTTCGATGGTGTTGCAGGTGTACATGGTGGAATCTTCGGCCATGTCGTTTTCCAGAAGCCAGCGGAGAGTCCACTGGCTCAGGCGGTCCAAGCTGCCCGGTGAAGAAGGGGCTATGAAGAATATGTGTCCCACGGCCTAAAGTATAGAAAGATTGAAACCCCTTTTTTAGGGTCAAAAAGGGCTGTTTTGGAGTGAAATCTATTATTTTTGAGATAGGAAAAACATATCAAACATTAATCAACAATTAACGCACATGTTTCCCGACCTTGGCGAATTCAGACTGATAGACGGCATCCTGGAAAAGTCGTTGCCCTTAAAAAAGGAGGCCCCCGAATTTCGGGATTGGCTCCCCGTAGGCGACGATGCCGCCGAGTTTGACGGCTGGCTTGCCACCAAGGATCTGTCCGTAGAAGGGACCCACTTCCGCCTGGACTGGTCCACGCCGGAACAGGCCGTGGAAAAGCACATCGTTTCCAACGTCTCGGACATTTCGGCCATGGGAGGCAGGCCACGGCTGGCCCTGTTCGGCCTGTGCGTCGGTAAAAACTGGAGCGAAGACACGGTGCGTCGGGTGTCTGCTGCGGTGGCGGAAGGATTTGCCAAAAGGAACATCGCCCTTATCGGGGGCGATACCGTTTCAGGTGAAGTGGGAATGTTTTCTACGACTCTCATAGGCGAACAGGTGGCGCCTACCCGCCTGCTCCGGAGTGGCGCTAGGGCTGGCGACAGACTGTTCGTTTCGGGAACTCTCGGGCGCTCTGCCGCAGGGCTCTGGCTGTTGCAGAACCGCCCCGCCGGTTTCGAGGAATTTCAGGACCTAATTCAGTACCACTTGAGCCCCTCCATCCGGGAGGACATCGGCGCACGTCTTGCCTCTACGGGCGTTTGCCACGGTGCTTTGGACATCAGTGACGGCCTTTCTTCGGAGCTGAACCATTTGGCCCTGTCATCTGCAGTTTCCTTGGAGGTGGAGGCCAATCGGATTCCCGTAGACCCTCGGGTTTCGGAAATGTGCAGCCGATATGGCCTAAATCCTATGGATTTTGTGATGGATGGCGGTGAAGAATACGTGCTTTTATTTACCGTTTCAGCCAAAAATGATATATTTTCAATAGAAGGTTTCCCCGACGGGGTATACGAGATTGGCTCGGTTCAAGAAGGTGCCGGTGTCTACATGCTCGAAGAAGGGAAAAAGAAGATTGTTAAAGCTCAGGCTTGGTCGCATTTATGATAAGTAACACAAAAATGAACTTGGGCCAATTGCTGATTCGTCAGGGTGTCCTGGACGAAGACCAGCTGGCTCACGCCACTTCGGAACACAAGCGTACCGGAATCCCTCTGGCGAAGATTCTCATCCGCCTGGGCATGGTCAGCGAAGATACCCTTACGAGCATCTTGGGTGTGCAGATGCAGTCCACAACCAAGATGCGTATCGGCGAGATGTTGCTCGCCCAGAAGTACATCACCCAGGAACAGCTGGACCAGGCTCTGGAAGAGCAGAAGAAGACCGGCAAGCGCCTTGGCCGTACTTTGGTGGACTTGAAGTTCATGCCCGAAGAACGCCTGGTGGAGATTCTCTCCAAGCAGTTCGAAGTTCCCTATGTAAGGCTTGAAAATTTTGCTATCGACCCCGAGGCCTACACCTACTTGCCCGAAGACTTGTGCAGGACTTACAAGGTGGTTCCCCTGTTTGTTTCCAAGGGCGAAGATGACCGCCGTGTCCAGCGTGAAGCCCTGACCATCGCAATGACTGATCCCACCAACATGCGTGTGATCAACATCGTGAAGTTCAAGGTGAAGATGGAAGTGGACATCGTCATGGCCTCCGACGCAGATGTGGTCAAGACTATCGACCGCGTGTTCGCGGGGCGTAGCACTTCCGAAGAATCCTTGGCGGAGCTGATTGGTGAGACCAAGGATGGCGAAGAACTGGAAACCGTGGAACGGGGTCAGGGAAACAGCGACGAACCGGAACTGACCGACGAAGAAGGCCGCCAGGTGGTGCGAATCGTGACCACGCTGATTCACGAAGCCATTGCCCGTCACGCCTCTGATATTCACCTGGAACCCCAGGAAACCTTCCTCAAGCTCCGTTACCGTATCGACGGCGACCTGCAGGTCATGTCACCCATTCCTGCCCGCTTGATGCCCCAGATTCTTTCCCGTATCAAGCTCCTTTCCAAGATGGACATCGCCGAAAAGCGTAAACCCTTGGACGGTCGTTTCACGGTGCGTTACAAGGGCTCCGAGGTTGACCTTCGTGTGAGCTCTTTCCCGATATCGCTCCGTAAGCGCGGTGTTTGTGAAAAGATCGTTATGCGTATCTTGGACCCGAACTCGGGTCAGTTCCCCTTGAAGGACATGGGCTTTGACCCCCGTGTGCTCAAGCAGTTCCTGGATGCCATTAACGCTCCTAACGGTATTGTACTTGTGACCGGTCCTACGGGTTCCGGTAAGTCTACCACGCTTTACGCTTCTATTCGAGAAATTTTGGATTCCACCATCAACATCTCTACGATGGAAGACCCTGTGGAACTTAATATTGACGGTGTGAACCAAGGTCAAATCAACAACGCCGCAGGCTTTACCTTTGCCGCGGGCATTCGCGCCCTGCTCCGTCAGGACCCGGATGTGATTATGATCGGTGAAATGCGTGACCAGGAGACGTCGTCCATGGCTATCGAAGCTGCATTGACGGGTCACTTGGTCTTTAGCACGCTCCATACCAACGATGCTGCCGGAGCATTCCCCCGTCTGCTGGAAATGGGCCTGGAACCCTTCCTGGTGTCAACCGCTATCAAGGGCGTGCTTGCCCAGCGTCTGGTGCGCCGCATCTGCAAGTACTGCAAGGAACCTGTGGAAATATCTCCGTCCCTCCGCGAAGAACTCCACCTGTCTCCCGACATGCAGTTCTACCATGGCAAGGGGTGCGACAAGTGCGACGGTTCTGGTTACAAGGGCCGTTGCGGTATCTACGAGTTCCTGGTGCCTAACGAAACCGTGCGTAACCTGATTATCAAGCGTTCCTCCGGTGACGTCATCAAGCGTGCCGCCATGCAGGAATGCGACATGATTACGCTCCGTATGGACGGTATCCAGAAGGCCTTGGACGGTCACACCACGCTGGAACAGGCGGTGGGGGCCTCCGCTGCCGACGACGTCTAATTTGTCGTAAAGGTTATTTCTGAAAACTCTAGAGCCTTTCGCCTATAAGGGCGAAGGGCTCTGCTTTTGTAATGCGCACTTGTAGAGCTTTGCCTGCCGGGATGTTCCCCTGCAGGGCCACGGGGCGGTAGGCGCTGTTTCGCGCGATGGTGGTGCCTGCCCGGTGGCCTTGTTTTTCGGTCACGACCGTGCAGGTCTTGCCGACCCAGCGCTGGTTGTTTTCTTGGGCGATTTGCTGGAAGGCGTCGAACAGCTTTGCGGAGCGTTCGTGCTTTACGCTGTCTGAAACGGCAGGCGTGTCGGCGGCGTTTGCTTCTTCTATGCGGGCGGCAACGGTTCCCTTGCGGGCCACGAACCGTGTAATGTTACAGACGGTGGGGCGGGTTTCCTTCAGCAGGTCAAGGGTCTCTTGAAAGTCGGCGTCTGTTTCTCCAGGGAAACCTACAATCAGGTCTGTACTGAGGGTGAACAGCGGGAACTTTTCTTGCAATTCCAGCGCAAAGCTACGGAAGTCTTTCACGGAGTGCTTGCGGTTCATGAGCTGCAGGACGCGCTCGCTCCCGCTCTGGACAGGAACGTGCAAGAACTGGTAGAGCCGTTCGTCTTGAAAACATTCCAGCAATGCATCTTTATAGCCGAGGATGTGCCTCGGGTTTCCCATGCCCAGCCGGATCTTGTAGTTTCCGGGAACCTGGGCGAGAATTTTTTGCGTGAGGTTTGCAAGGTTCGTGCCGGTGTCAAAACCGTAGCAGGCGCAGTCCTGTCCGGTCAGCTGAATCTCCAGGCATCCGTCGTCCACCAGGCGCCGGACCTGATCCACGATGGCGTCTTCGGGCTGGCTTTGGAGTCGTCCTTTTACCAGCTTTGTGGAGCAGAAGGCACAGGCATCCAGGCAGCCTTCCTCGATGTTCACGATGCCTACGAAGGGGGACTGCCGGAGGATTCGCTTGTCATTCTGGAGCCCCTTTGGGGCGATAGAATCCGTGGATTCTATCGCCTTCAAACTCGTGAACGATACCTTGTCCGAAATCTTGCGGGCTTCTTCCTGGAAATCCTTGGGGGCGCATCCTGTTATAAAGACGGGTGCCTGCGGAAAAGTCGTTACCGCCTGCTGCAAAAGCTTCAGGGCGGTTCCGTTCCCCTTGACGGTGCACACGTTCAGGTAAAAGGCAAGAGGCTGTTCCGTCGGGAATTCAAAAGAGATGGAACAATCCGGATGTTGGGCGGATAGCGCCCGGGCGATTTTTTCCCCGTCGCCGAAGTTGGCGGCACAGCCCTGGCTGAGGACTGCAATGACAGGCGATGCGGCGGAACTCATCTTTCGAACCGCTCCAGGGTGATTCCCGGATAGTAATGGCTCAGAATTTCGATGTAGCTCTGACCCGCCTGGGCCCTGGCCCGCACGCCCATCTGGCACATGCCTACGCCGTGGCCGAATCCCCTGCCTTCGAGAATCCACTTGCTGCCGTCCTTCTTGACGGTAAAGAAACTGGAGGGCAGGATTACGCCGCCCTTGCGGAAAAGCCAGCGTACCTTGTCGCCGCGGACTTCGAAAGTTCCCGCGTCCGTAGTGACCGCAAGTGTCAAGATGCGCCCGCTTTTAAGCAGGTCTTTGACGGTAATGTCCTTGACTTTCTTGAAGGGAGCGACTTTCGCCTTGGAATCCCTGGCGTTCTGGACAAAGAGTTTCACCAGTTCGTCACTTTCGAAAGTCCGTTCCCACTTGATGTAGCTGGACTCCTTGCACCAGGGCGTTCCATCGCTTCGTAGGTCCGGCTTGCTCTTGAGGTAGGGGAGGTTCGGCTTTTCCCAGGTGTCCAGCGTCTCGGACATGCCTCCGCAGGTGGAGTGGTAGTAGGCGGTAATGAACTCGCCATTATACATCATGACCTCGCCCTTGGTCTCCTTGACGGCGCGGTCTGTCAGGGCCGTTGCGCTCTGGAGGCCTTTATACACCTGGTCCTTGGTGTCGGCGAACACGTCAAAGCCCAGGGATTCCCGGCTCCCGAAATGCTTGTAGGCGTAGGTGCGGGCGGCTACCGCCTGGGCCTTCAGCGCTTCGAAGCGGCTGCTGTCCAGCTGTCCGATTTCGTAAGGGATTACGCCCCGCAGGTAATCTTCCATGTCCACCGTATTGATGGCGTTGATTTTCCCGTTGTTGTAGGAGATGGTAAAAAATCCCGGATAGCAAGAGGTAGAAAGCAGCTTTTGCGTCGGCGCGATAGAGACGCACTTGCCGTCGTCGATATCCTTTTTAACGGCGGTAAAAGAATTTTCCTTCCCCTGGAATTTCAACTCCTTGCCCTTGACGGTAATATGGATAACCTCTCCGCCTTTTGAAAGGTACAGTTCCTTGACGTCGGTATAGACCCCTACACGAAGAGGCCTATTCAAGTTCGTCGGTATCTTTTCCGCCTGGACTCGGGCCAAAGTATCTCCGGATTCCGTCTTGATTTGCGTGGACGCAGGGGCTTCCCTCGGGCCTTTCACCTGGACGTCGGAAACGTTCGTCGCTTCGATGGGCCTGAAATCTACAATCTCGGGCTCTTCAACGCTGGAGTCTTTTTTGACGGTCTTGGCCGCAGGAGCGGGCATGTCTGGCAGCTCAAAATCCTCTGCGGCACTTGTCGTTACGATAAGCGCCAGAAGAAAAAGAAGCGTTGTTTTGTAACCGGGCATGACATTACCCATAGCTCACACCTCAAAGCGAGCCTGCGAGCGCCCTCATACCTATTTACCTTTCTTCAGCTTCGCCTGGGTCTCTTTGGCCATCTTGCGGAGCTTGGACTGGTTCATGGTGCGGTCGGCAGTAGAAATCTTATCTACGAAAAGGTCGCCGTTCAGGTGGTCCGATTCGTGCTGGATGCAGCGGGCAAAAAGGCCTTCGCAGTTGTGGATTTCTTGGGGCTCTCCGTTGATGTCGAAAAAGCGGACGCACACCTTGTTGGGCCGGACCACATTGCAGAAAATGTCCGGGAAAGAAAGACATCCTTCGTCATAATCCACAGGCTTGGCGTCTTCTTCCGCTTCCCATTCCGGGTTGAACATGATGTAGGGCTTGGGATCTTCTTCGCCGGGAATAGCGGTATCGATGACCACCAAACGGATGTTCTTACCTATTTGGGGAGCGGCAAGGCCGCAGCCCGGCGCGTCGTACATGGTTTCCAGCATGTCCTTGGCCAGCTGACGCAACTCCGGAGTAATCTCGGTAACGGGTTCGCTCTTTTTGCGGAGAACCGGGTCACCGTAAATGCGGATAGGTAAAATCGCCATGATTACTTCTTTTCTTCGGTCTTGGTGTCGGCTGCAGGAGCGTTCATGATTCTGAGAATGGCGCTCTTTTCAAAGTCGATCAGCGTGGTAGAGCCGGTGCGGACCGTGACGATGTTGTCTTCCATGGAGGTGATGGTGCCGATGATGCCGGCGGTGGTCATCACCTTGTCGCCCTTCTTCAGTTCCTTGCGCATCTGGTCCATCTGCTTCATTTCTTTCTGCTTGGGGCGGATAAAGAACAGCCACATGACCACGAACAAAAGGATAAGGGGCAAGAAACTTGCGATGGCGCTGGGCTGCTCGGGGGCTGCCTCTTCGGCAAAAGCAATGGCAGAAGCGGACAGGGTAATCAAAAGGGTCTTGATTTTCATAATAAAACCTTTATTAAATGTGGATGAATATTACGGGCTCAAATTTAGAAAAAAGGTGGCTGCGCTACAGAGGTAGGTCTTTCCCGAGGCCCATTTTCAGTTCGGTTCGGCGGCGGATTACCATTTCGTTGAAAAGGTCCGTGAGGCTGTCTTCGATGCTGATCATGGGTTTCCACCCCAGGTTTGTCATTTTGGTGGGGTCCCCAATCAGTAGGGGAATGTCGTTGACCCGTTCGTACTTGGAATCGAAACGGAAATCCACGCTTACGTCGGCGATATCTACCAGCATTTCTACCAGTTCCCGGATGGTGTAGGACTTGCCGCTGCAGATGTTGAAGGTCTCGCCGGATTCAGCGGTGTTCAGCACCTGGATCATACCGCGGGCCACGTCTCGCACGTCCACCACGTCGCGGCTGATGTCGAGGCTTCCGGAATAGATAACGGGTTCGCTACCGTAGAACTTGATTTTCACCAGCTGGTAGGTGATGGAGGGAATCACGAAACGGCGACTGTGGTGGGGCCCTGTAAAGTGGAAGGGGCGCACAAACACAATGTGGAGTCCGCTGGCATTGATAAACTGGTGCCCCAGGAGTTCCATGCAGGCCTTGGAGGTGGCATAGGGCGTCATGGGGTTCGGACGGTCGTCTTCTTTGTGCAGGTAAGTCAGGTGTTGTTCCGTACGTCCGTAGATTTCGCTGGAACTGAGCAGCATGATTCGGGCCTTGGGGCATGCCTGTCGTGCGGCCTCCAGCAGGTTCTGGGTTCCGAGTAGGTTGATGTTCAGGGTTTCGTAAGGTTTCAGGTACGAAAGCCCTACAGAAGACTGGCTTGCCAAGTGGTAAATATGGGTAGGAGCTACCTTCTGGAGCATCTCGTAGACGTCCTTGAAGTTCAAAAGGTTCCCGGTGAGGTATTGCACACCGTCCACCTTCTGCCAAGGCTGGGGCTGCTCGTCGCTAAAGCTGAACAGCTCGTGATTCGTGCCGCTCAAGCTGGAGAGGATATGAAATCCGAGAGCCCCTGTACCACCTGTTACCAAAATACTCATTCTAGTCCTTCGCCTTCGGCATAGTTCTGAGTTACTAGTTCTAAGTTACTAGAAATTTTTTTTTTGCTTCTCTAGTAACTAGTAACTCCTAACCCCTAATCGCTTCCCACGCTTTCGCTACCGTTTCCTTTTCAATATTAACAACTTTTTCGACTTTCCCAATCTCTGTAGGCAAAATATAAACTCTTGTGCCCTTTTCGGCCTTTTTGTCCACGGCCATGGCATTCCAGGCCTGCTCCGTATCCACATTGTAGCTTTTCGGGAATCCGAGACGGTCTAGAAGGGCGTTCTGCCTGGATTCTTCTTCGGCGGAGAGCTTACCCAGGAGTACGGCTGCACGGGCGGCCACCCGCATGCCGAGGCTTACGGCTATACCGTGGCTGAACATGTTGTAGTTGGTGAGCTTTTCGATGGCATGTCCGAAGGTGTGGCCGTAGTTCAAAATGGCCCGGAGTCCGGATTCCTTCTCGTCAATGCCTACGACTTCGGCCTTGATTTGGCAGCTCCTGAAAATCAGGTGACGCAACACGCTATCGTCGTGTTTCTTGATGCCTTCTACGTTTTCTTCGATGTAGCGGAAAAATTCCTTGTCGTAGATGACACCGTACTTGACAATTTCGGCAAGGCCTGCCAAGTATTCGTTTTCGGGAAGGGTGGCAAGCACCGCCAGGTCGCACACTACGGCCTTGGGCTGGTAGAATGCCCCGATCATGTTCTTGCCTTCGGGGTGGTTTACCGCCACCTTGCCACCTACGGAACTATCCACCATAGAAAGGAGGGTAGTTGGGAACTGGATAAAGGAAATTCCCCGCTGGTAGGTGGCGGCCCCAAAGCCCGCCATGTCGCCTACCACGCCACCGCTGAACTGCAACAGACTGCTCTTTCGGGTGTAGTTCCGGTGCAGCAAGAAACTGAAAAGCTGGTTCAGGTTGTGCAGTGTCTTGTTCCGCTCTCCGGCCTGGAACTTAAAGATGGGGCAACGGCCCGCCTGGCCCCGCAACTGCGAGAGCATTTCGTTCTGGACCTTTGCGATGGTGGTGTCCGTACAGACCAGAAATTCGTTGGACGGTGCCAGCCGAAGGCCTTCCAGAAGGGCCTTGGAATCGGGAATGATGTTCCTGCCGATAAAGATGGGGTAGCGCCCGCCGCTGGAGGGGCACACGTCCAGGGCATGGTTGCTCCAGAACTTTTTCATGTGCAGGATTTTTTCGATGACATGGGCTTCGGTGTAGTCGTTGGAACTTTCTACGCTGAAGTCGGCCTGGGCGTAGTTGGGTTCACGCTCTTTCAGCATGACCTTGATTTTGGCAAGGCGTTCTTCGTCGCTCAGGTTGGCAAGCAGGGGCCGGGTGTTCTTGCGCCCGATGCGTTCCGAAAGGATTTCGGGCTTGGCCCACAGTCGGATGATGAGACCGTTTTCCCGGATAATCTTGATGTTGTCGGCCTGGGTGAGCGCGCCACCACCCAGAGAAACCACCTGGGGTGTTTCGTTACTGCAGATTTCGGCAATGATTTCTTTTTCCTTCGCCCGGAAAAAAGCTTCTCCTTCTTGTGCGAATATTTCGGAGATGGACTTTCCGACCCGCTCCACGATAAGACTGTCGGTGTCAACGAAGGGGCGCTCCAGTCGTTCTGCCAGAGCCCTGCCGGTGCGGCTCTTGCCGCTGGCCATGAAACCCGTAAAGAAAATATGCCTTCTCATTAGATACCCTCCATTCCCTTGCGCATGATATTCAGCAGTTCTTCGTCGGTATGCCCCTTCACTTGCTCGGGGAACCACTTTTTGAAACTTTCCAGACCCTGGTGCACCAGCATGCCTTCGCCGGTAACGGTCTTGCAGCCCTTTTCGGCGGCCAGTTTCAGGAGCTTTGTCTTGGGCGGTGCATAGACTATGTCGCAGACGACTTGCTCAGGGTTCAGGCTGTCCTTGTCCAGGGGCGATTCGTCTTCGTTTGGCGTCATGCCCACGGAGGTGGCGTTGATGATAATCTTATATTCCTTGGAAACGCTAGGGAATTTCTGGAAGGTGAATACGGAAATTTTTTCGCAGTCCTTGAACAGCGGGTTCAGTGAACCAGCCAGGGCTTCGCCCTTGTCCTTGTTGCGGCACACGATGGCAAGCCTGTTGCCTTGTTCCATCAGGGTGTAGGCGATGGCCTTGGCCGCTCCGCCGTTTCCGAGAAGGGCGACAGTGGTGTTTGCTGGTTGCACTCCGTTTTCTTCCAGGTTGCGGATACAACCGTAGGGGTCCGTGGTGGTTCCGCAGAGAGTGCCGCCGACGATTCCCTCTTTCCAATAAAGCGTGTTTACGCTTCCGGTAAACTTGCTGATGGGACTAAGTTCGTCCACCAGTTCCATGACGGGAGTCTTGTAAGGAATGGTGACGTTTGCCCCCCTGAATTTCATGGCCCTGAAGCCCTGGATAGCCTGGGCGAAATTCTCCGGTTCTGGCCCAAAGGGCAGGTACGCCGCGTTGATTCCAAGCGCCTTGAAAAGCGCATTGTGCATAAGGGGGGATTTGCTATGGGCAATAGGGTGCCCGAAAACGCAAAGGGTTTCCGTTTTTCCGTTCACATGAACCTCTTTTGTCCGCCCACCTGGGGCTGAACTCTAAACAATACATCAATAAAGATATAAATATTCTATATTTGTATGCGATGAAATTACCTGTGGTGTGTATTATCGGACGGCCCAATGTCGGGAAGTCCTCTCTTTTTAACCGGATTCTAGGCCGCAGGGCTGCCGTGGTATCTGACCGTGACGGCGTGACTCGCGATAGGCATTACCAGAATGCAAATTACAAGGGTCACGAGTTTACGGTGGTAGATACCGGTGGTTTCTTGCCGGACGATACCATCGATGTCTTGGCCGACAGTGTCCGTACCCAGATTTTTAACGCCGTCGAGGAATCGGACCTGGTCCTTTTTATGGTGGATGTCCGTGTGGGCATTACCAAGTTGGACCAGCAGTTTGCAAGGCTTATCCGCAAGCTGGATAAGCAGGTGATTCTGGTGGCCAACAAGAGCGAGAACCTGGGCGACCGTCAGGAAAGTTACGAGTTCTTGAAGTTGGGCTTTGGACAGCCCCGTACCATCAGCGCCTTGACGGGCTATGCCTGCCTTTCTTTGATGGATGAAATTGTCGCAGTGCTTCCGACCCCTGTGCGTGGGGAACGGAAAGAGGAACGGCCCATCCGTTTTGCCATCCTTGGTCGCCCTAACGCGGGCAAGAGCACCCTGTTGAACCGCTTGATGGGCGAGGAACGGGCTGTGGTTTCGGATATTCCGGGTACCACCCGCGACTCCATCGATTGCACCTTTACCGTAAACGGTGTCAAGTTCGTGGTGACTGATACGGCGGGCCTTCGCAAAAAGGCGAAGGTAGAAGACGAGGTGGAAATTTTCAGCAATATGCGCACCATGGAAAGCATCCGCCGGTCGGACCTGTCGGTGCTTCTGGTGGACTGCACCCGAGGGCTCCAGGTTCAGGACTTTAGAATCATTACCGAAATCCGCAAGGCGGGGAAGGGCCTGGTTCTTGTGCTGAACAAGTGGGATATTTTACCCGACAAGACCGAAAAGTCCTTTGACCGCATGGTCAAGGAAATGCTGGAATGGGAACCCATGCTGGAATACGTGCCCATTCTTTCCATCAGTGCCAAGGAAGGCCTTCGCGTAAACCGGGTTATCCAGTCTATTCAGACGGTATATGCCAACTGCCGTCGCGTGCTGGGCCGTGACCGAGTGGCCGAAAGTTTTGCGAATTTCTTGCAAGAAAAGGCGCCTCCCAGCCACAACGCCCGTGTGGTGGCCCTGACCCGAGCCTGCCAGATTCTGGTGGAGCCTCCCGTGATTGCCATCGAGACCCGCACACCGGAATTGGTGGACGAATCTTACAAGCGTTACCTGCTCAAAAAGTTTTACGAAGAATTCCAGCTACAGGGGGCACCCCTCCGCTTGAATTTTGACCAGAAGTTAACCCTCAGAAAGGACGAAGAACTTGAACAGTTTGCTGAGTCTTCCGATAGCGTACTTGTTGGGGTCGATCCCCAGCGCGATTTGGATCGCAAAAATCGCGAAAGGTAAGGACTTTGACATTCGGGACTACGGTTCCAAGAATGCAGGTCTCACCAACACGTTCCGCGTGCTGGGCTGGAAACCGGCACTTCCGGTAGTGTTCCTGGATTTGCTCAAGGGTTTCTTTGGACCCTGGATTGCCGCACAGATGTGTGCCTCTCAGGTGGCAGCCGGTGGTGAGGATTATTCCCATTGGGTGCCGCTGGTGGCGGGCCTTCTGGTGATTTTGGGCCATAGTTTTACTTGCTTTGCCGGATTCCGTGGAGGTAAGGGTGTGCTTGCCGCTTTGGGCGTTTTTCTGGCCCTTTGCCCAATTACCGCTCTTAGTGCTTTTGGCGTGTGGATTGTCCTTACGGTTTCTACCAAGTATGTTTCGGTTGGGAGCATTGGAGCTTGCATTGCCCTCGGGGCTTTTGCCGTGATGGGCTACTTGAAGTTACCGTTTCCACCAGACGAAATCAACTTGGGACTCATGATTACTTGCCTTATTGTGGCGGTTTTTGTGATTGTGAAGCACAAATCCAACATCAAGCGGCTTTTGAACGGCACGGAGAATGGATTTGGCAGCAAGCGGAAGACTCCGAAGGCATAAATATTGTAGATTATTGATGTGTTGAGTTATTAGTTCCGAGTTACTAGAAAGTTTTACTACAACATCTCTAGTAACTAGTAACTAGAGTTTTAATTAGGGACGACAGTATGAAGGTTACAGTATTAGGAACTGGCGGCTGGGGACTTACCCTTGGTCAGGTGGTTTATGAAAATAAGTGCGAAGTTTCCTTTTGGACTAACTCGCAGGCCGAAGTGGATTTGCTCTCGACGGAGCACCAGTACAAGGACAAATTGCCCGGTGTGATTTTCCCGGCAGATTTCAAGTACACCACCGACATGAACGCCGCCCTCGATGGTTGCGACATGGTGCTTATTGTGGTGCCCTCTCAGTTTATGGGCGGTGTCGCCAAGAATCTCGGTAAGTGGATGCCGGCCAAGGGCAAGGAGCCTGTGGTAGTCTGTGCCACAAAGGGCATTCTCGAAGGCACGAACCAGCTCATGAGCGAAGTCCTTTTGGAAAACGTTCCCTGGCTTACCGAAGACAAAATGGTGGCCTTTAGCGGGCCTTCCCATGCCGAAGAAGTGAGCCGCCATATCCTTACGGCCATTGTGGCCGCCTGTGTAAACGAAGAATCCGCGAAGTTTGTGCAGAAGGTCATGAGCTGCAGCTACCTGCGCGTGTACAGCTCTACGGATATCGTGGGCATTGAACTTTGCGGTTCTGTGAAAAACGTTATCGCCATTGCCTCTGGCGTGCTTTATGGTCTTGAAGCCAGCGGCAAGTACAAGATTGGAGACAATTCCCGTGCAGCCCTCTTGACTCGCGGTCAGGCAGAAATGTGCCGCCTGGGCAAGGCCCTCGGGGCAAAGTCCGAAACCTTTGCTGGCCTCGCCGGTATGGGTGACTTGATTGTGACTTGCCTTTCCCAGCACAGCCGTAACCGCTATGTGGGGGAACACATCGGTAAGGGCGAAACCATCGAACAGGTTCTCGCCGGCATGAAAATGGTGGCCGAAGGCGTACCCACCTGCAAGAGCACCAAGGCTCTTGCCGACAAGCTGGGTGTAGAAATGCCCATCGTGAACTCCGTCCATGCCCTCCTTTTCGAAGGAAAGAAGGTGGACGATGTCATCAAGGACATGTGGGGTCGCGAACTCAAGGAAGAAGTCTGGGGCTAATCCTTCTTACTTCCGACAAGTACCACAGCTCCTTGCAAGGCTTGGAACAGCAAGGGAATGTAACCCAGCAAGCCTGCGGCAAGAACTAGATGCGCAGGAATGCCGAGGATTCCGGAAAAAAGGGCTATTTGGACTCCCTCGCGAACGCCAATACCGTTAAGAGAAACGGGAAGCATGGCGACTACGATGGTGATGCTGGTAAAGACTACCAGGATGCCGATATTGATATCGACACCCACCGCCTTGAAGTAGGCGAAACTGGTGAAGAGGGTCAATAGTTGTAGCCAAAGTGAATCCAACGAAGACAACAGCAGTTGTTTTTTGTGTTTTCTGTAAATAGAAAGACTATACTGCAACTTTGGAATAAAGTGAAGTTTGTTGGTAATATATTCAGGAAAGGGAATCTTGTCAGAAAACAGACAGCAGAGGATAACGGCAATGCAAACCAGTAGAGCAACGCACATAATGAGGGTGTAAACCGTAGGTACGTTGATTTTTGACAGGGCGAAGGGAAGCGCTACAAAGAAACACAGGAACATGGCAAGGAGTCCTTGAATGCGTGAAAGAAATACTGCCGAAATGGATTGACTGGTCTGGTTGAATTTTTTTCCGAATGCCAAAGATTTTACAGCGTCGCCGCCAAAGCCGGTAGGGAGCAGGTTGTTAAAAAAATACCCCAGGGCTGTGTAAGCGTAATAGGTCTTGAAGGGGATTTCTGGCCCCTGTACCGAGAGACCTTTCCAGCGGTTGGCCTGGATGAGCATGATTAGGTTTGCGGCAACGAGCATGACCACCACCCAAGGTATCATGGCCGTTGTCCAGTTCTCCATGACGCTTGCAAAAGGAATCTTGTAAAAAATGTAAGCGAAACCACCCACGCTTACAAGAAGCTGGAAAATTTTTTTTATCCAAGGCCCTTTGGCTGTCTTACCTGCCGTCATTGCCTGTAAAAATAGCATTTTTACCAAGAAAATTTTATATTTTGGTAAAGAGGTTTTTATGTACCCGAATAAAGTTCGTTATGATATCGCTATGCTTGTCCCTCCAGATGCTAAAACCGTCCTGGAAATAGGGGCTGGCTCCGGCAAGAATTGCGTGATTTATCCCAAGGATTCCTATAAGGTGGCTATAGAGCCCGAAAACAGGACAGATTGCCAGACCGCCGAAAACTTCCCTGGTGGCTTTAACGAATATCATCACGTTCTTTACGAAGACTACAAAGAAGACCGCAAGTTCGACCTGATAGTCATGTGTGATGTTCTTGAGCACGTGAACGATCCCGTGGACCTGATCAATTTTTGCAAAAGACACCTGACCCCGGAAGGCCATATCCTTCTTTCTCTCCCCAATTTTATTTGTGTTGAAAATATCCTCAAGATTGTCTTGACCAGGGATTTCCGCTATGTGAAGGTGGATCAAGGGGAAAAGGCTCTCGGCGTTCTGGATATTAATCATAAGACGTTTTGGACCAAGAAAAGCTTTATCCGCTTTGCCAAGGAAAATGGCCTAGAAGTCGAACGTATTGTGGGAATCCGCAAACAGCTGAAGTTTATGCCAAACGTTTTGAGCCATTTAAGTTATATTCCTTTTCAGTATGGTTTCTTGACTAAAATCAAAAAATAGGAGGGCTCGGTATGAACGTGCTCAAGACTCTAGCTGCTGTGGTTACTTTCGTTCTGCTTGTATGCCTGTGCGGCTGCTCTGAAAAATCGATGTTCGATTCGTCTGAACAGACCTATTCGACTGTAGGTGTGACAAGAATTGATGCCTCCTTGGCAAAGGCCCGTCTTGCTCAGTGCTCCAGAGATGTGGAACATTTTTGGGCTGTGGATGGAGATACGCTTTCTATTGAAGTAGACGATACGTTTTCTGATAATGGCTTTGCCGTAGAGGCGGATGTTATTATTGAATCGCATCAGGGCTATATTACTTTGGCTTCTGCCGGGGTAGATGGCGATGCCGATGCTTGGGCACTTCGTGTTGAAAACGGAATTCCGTTTTTTACATGGCGGGATGCTTCTACAGAGGGCCGGTGGCTTAAGTTGGAGGCCCAGGCTCCATTAAAACTGAACGAGCTGGAAACGGTTCGGGCAGAACGTGTTGATTCGCTTACGGTTTTGTATGTTGATGGGGAAATCTGTGCTGCAGGAATTGCTAGCGGTACGGTGCGCTCCCTGGAAGGGTCCTTCACTATTGGATTTGACCCTACGGAGGTTATGGAAAATACGCCTGGTCGTGTGATGTGTGTTCGCTTTGATAAAGTCCACAATATGAAAATAGCGGGAAAGCCGGAAGAAACTCCAGTCAAGTCCATTGCCGAAGATTGGGATTCTTCTCAAGAGGAGTGGATTGCCGCATGGGAATTTAACGACCCAGCCCATATAGGCCGGGACTATACAGGAAACGGATTTGACGCCACCGTTGGTGAGGGAACGGTGTTGAATGACGAAGGCATTGCTGTCTTCGATGGGGCCTCCGGTCTGAGAATACCCCTTTCCGACAGTTTGCTCCAGAATGAATTCGTTGTAGAAACCCGGGTCAAGGTGGATAACTTTGGGTCAATGAAGAACATCATTGTGGCCGAACCCCCTGGACGTGGCGTAGATGGTTGGATGCTTCGCGTAGACGAAGAAACCCTTCGTCTGCATTTGCGGGATTCGGAAAAAGATGGTGACAATTGGCAGGTTTTTGCAGGAAAAGATCTAGTGTTGGGACAGTGGATGAAAATCCGGGTGGAACGCTCCGCGGATAGTATCCGGGTGTTCCAGAATGGAGAATTGACGGTTGCCGCTTCTTACCATGGCGATGTCACCCAGCAAAGGTACGACTGGGCAATCGGCTATGACGCAATGAACCAGAATTATCATACCCGCTATTTTGAGGGATCCATAGACTACATCCGCTATGGGCATTTTACGAAATTTAGTGAAGGTTCCATGACAAAAATTGATGACTCAAAGGGAAACCTGCTGGTGGCGTGGGAATTCAATGACCCTGCATTCGTGGGCCTAGACAAGATGAGTAACAATTCTGTCAAAATTGCTGAAGGTTCGGTTGCGGTAGTGGACAAGGCTTTGAAATTGGATGGAAAGTCGGGCCTGCCCGTAAATCTTACTTCTACATTCTGCCGCAAGGACTTTGCTGTAGAAGCCAGGGTGAAACCGACTTCATTTGGTAAAATTCAGAATGTATTTGTGGCTGAGCCTCCAGGACGTTACGGCGATGGCTGGATGGTACGAATTGATGATGGGGTCCTTAGGGTTCACTTGCGTGACGAAGATGTTGATGGCGTCGAGTGGAAAATCTTTACGGGTAATGAATTGAAGATTGGTGAATGGACTGAAATTCGCGTAGAACTGGCTTCCCAGAAGCTCAAAATTTTCCAAGACGGAAAGTTGACTTTGGAAACGGAATACAAGGGTGATGTTTCCCAGTTAGGTTACAATTTGTCTGTTGGATATGACCTGATGAATCAGTTGTATCATGACCGGTACTTTGCAGGATCCATTGATTATATTCGTTTTTACGGATTGTAGTTTTAAATGGACGTAGGTATTATCAATTATAATGGCGGCTCGGAACTTGCGGAATGCGTCAAGAGCCTTTTGGCGCAAACTGTGCCGGTGCGGGTTCTTGTTTTTGATAATGCTTCTACAGACAATTCCATTCAGAATTTAAAAAAGCAGAACCTGAATTGTTTCATTATCGAAAACGGTGAAAATTTGGGCTATGCAGGAGCCTGCAACGGACTTCTCGAAAATATGAATGCCGATATCCAGGTGCTTTGCAATATGGACCTGGAGTTTGATCCGACTTGGGCGGAAAATCTTTTAAATTGTTTTGACCGTCATCCAGAAGCAGGTTCAGTAGCGAGTCTGGTGATGGAAAAAAGTGGCGTGGTGAATGCGGTAGGTGTTCAATTTGGAGCAGACCTTTTTGCCAAAAATGAAGCCAGCGGTTTGAATATCGCCGAAGCGGACATTCGCGAAAAAGAGGTTTTTGGCTGTTATGGCGCCGTGATGAGTTTTCGTAAGGTGGCTGCAGAGGCCGCAGGTAAGATGGATGCCAGTTTTTTCCTTTTTTTTGAAGAAACGGAATGGTATTTTCGCCATAATTTAGCCGGATTCAAGACCGTGTTTTGCCCGGGGGCTAAAGTCTATCACGAACGCTCCATGACTACGGTGCGGTATTCACCTCGCAAGTTGTTCTACTCGGAACGGAATCGCTTGCGTACGGCGGTAAGACTGTTGCCGATGTCCGATGTTTTTAAACTCCCTTTCCGCGGTTTTGTTCGCTACTTGAGTATGGCGAAGGGTGGTGTGCCAGGGCAATCTGGCGACGGCAAAAAACTTTCAAAGATTTCGATTTGTAAAGCCCTTGCCAAGGCTTGGTTGCAAGCTTTGTGGATGTTGCCCAATGAGCTTCGGGTGCGAAAAGAATATCATCGCAAATTTGAGAATGCCAGTCTCAAGGCTCGCAAAATACTTGATGCGTATTCCCTTAATGCATAATTACTTAGATGTTTGTGGCTAGTCTGTAGGATGTAGCCCATAACTCAGAACTCAAAATAGATAACTGTATTGGATGCGCAGATTTACTAAATTGCAGCTATGGCTTTTGTTCACCTGCAAGTTCATTCCGAGTTTTCCGTTTTAAAATCATCGGCCCGTCTCGACGGCATATTGGAAGCTGCCGCTGCAGAAAATGCTCCTGCGGTGGCCCTTACCGACCATGGCGCCATGTTCGGCATCCTGGAAATCCAGACCCGCGGAAAAGACCTGAACAAGAAACGCAAGGAACAGGGACTCCCGCCAGTCAAGACCATCTACGGCTGTCATGTCTATGTGGATTCGCCAAGCGCAAACCAGAAAGACCCGACAACTTATGAACGACTAACCCTCCTGGTAGAAAACGATGTGGGGTATTACAACCTGCTTCGTATAGTGAGTTTCCGCTACGAAGATGGAGACCGCTGGGCCGAAATCCCGTCGGTCCCGCTGTCGGTGGTAAATGAACACAAAGAAGGCATTATCGCCATTGCAGGGGATTTCTTTAGCCGCTACGGTCAGAATGTGGCTGCCGGCCGCAACAGTGTTGGCCGGGAATACATAGAATCCCTGGACAAAATTTTTGACCGGGACCATCTTTACCTTTCGGTTTGCGATAACGGAATTCCCCAGCAGAAATTGCTGAATGACTACAATGTGCAGTTGGCGGGGGAGCTAGGCCGCGAAGTGGTGGCCGTAGCCGATGTCCATTATATTAAGCAAGAAGATGCCCAGGCCCACAAGGTTTTGCGCTGCATTTCTCTTAAAGAGACTCTGAACGATTTTACGGATAAGCGTTTCCCTACGGACCAGTTCTATTTTAGAACCGAACAAGAGATGGTGGCACTGTTCGGCCACATTCCTGGCGCTATCGAAAATACGGTAAAGATTGCGGATCGCTGTAATTTTACAGTAAAAACCGGCATTGGCGACGAATATTGGCCCCGGTTTAAGATTCCCGAAGATTTTTTGGCCTCTGAGGAATACCAGAGTATCAAGGCCATCATGAAGGCGGAATACGATGCGGAGTATCCTGTTGTTCGCGAAAGGGAACTCAAGGGAGTTATCAAGGATAAAAAGAAAAAGGTGACGGCATCTTATTGTGCCGACAAGGGAATGGCTGAAGACGCCCTGACCGACGAAGATAAAGCGGAAATTGAACGCCTGTCCCAGCCTGAATTTTTTGACGACGACGACAACAATGCTTGGGAGAAAAACGTGCGTCGCTGGTGCAAACCGGGTGGCGATGCGGATATTTACATTACCCACCTTTGTAACCAGCGTCTTAAATGGCGTTTCCCCAACGAAGATTTTAAGTTCCCTGCCCACGATACCGAAGTGGCGGCCCGCATGTACAAGGAGCTGAACTGTATCCGCAACATGAACGTGGCAGGCTACCTCTTGATTGTGTGGGACTTTATCAACTGGTCCAGGGAACACGGGATTCCCGTAGGTCCCGGCCGTGGATCTGCCGCAGGCTCTCTTGTCACCTACATTATCGGCATTACCGACATCGACCCGCTGACCTTTGACTTGCTTTTTGAACGATTCCTGAATCCGGAACGCGTGTCCATGCCCGATATCGATACGGACTTTTCGGATAGGGATCGCGGTCGCGTGATTGACTACGTGACCGAAAAATACGGCAAGGAGTGCGTGGGCCAGATTATCACCTATGGCATGCTCAAGTCCAAGGCGGTGATTACCGATGTGGCCCGCGTTTTGGGTATTCCGCCGCAAGAAGCGAAAGCCATTACCAAACTGTTCCCGCAGCGGACTTTGAATTTCAGCTTGAAGCAGGCCTGGACGGGCAAAGACAAGAAGGGGAATAACCTGGAAGACGGTTATAGCCCGGAACCCCTGCAGGCCATGATCAATAGCCGTGCCAGCTACCAGAACCTGTGGGACATCGCCAAAAAACTGGAGGATTTGCCTCGCCAGACAGGCGTGCACGCCTGTGGTGTGGTGATTACGCCGACTCCGATTTATAACCTTGCGCCCTTGTACCGTGCCGCCCCTGAAGATACGCCGGTGGTGATGTACGACAAGCATTACGCCGAAGATATCGGGCTTCTGAAGATGGACTTCTTGGGTCTTATTAACTTGTCCATCATTCAAGACACGGTGAACATGGTCAAGAAGAACCGTGGCATCGAGCTGGACATGGGCCATATCCCGCTGGATGACAAGGAAACCTTTGACCTGCTGGGCAAGGGCATGACCACGACGGTGTTCCAGTTCGAATCTCCGGGTATGCAAAAGTATTTGCGGGAACTGAAGCCTACCCGAATTTTTGACCTTATCGCTATGAACGCCCTGTATCGTCCGGGGCCGTTGGAACAGATTCCCCACTTTATTGCCCGTAAGCAGGGTAAAGAAGAAATTGACTGTTACCACCCTGACTTGGAACAGGTGCTTGGCGAAACCTACGGCGTGATTGTTTACCAGGAACAGGTAATGAAACTGGCCCAGATTCTGGGCGGATACACCCTGGGTGGTGCTGACAATATCCGTCGTATCATGGCAAAGAAAATGCCTGAGAAGATGGAAAAACTGGAGCCGGAGTTTTTCAAGAAATGTGAAGCCAATGGTTATGATCACGCGTTGATCCAAAAAGTGTGGGACGCGGTGCTTCCGTTCTGCGGTTACGCCTTCAACAAGAGCCATGCTGCCGCCTACGCCTATGTGGCTTACCAGACTGCTTACCTGAAAGCCCATTATGGCCCGGAGTATATGGCCGCTTCCATGACGTCGAAGATGGGCAAGACCGAAGATATCGTCACCATCATTCAGGAATGCAAGCGCTTGGGTATCCCCGTGCTCTCGCCGGATATCAATTCGTCTCAAGGGATTTTTACCGCCAACACCAAGCACCAGATTCTCTTTGGTCTTGCGGGAATCCGCAACGTGGGAATCGGCGTGGTAGAAGACGTGGTGGCAGCCCGTGAAAAGGGAGGCCCTTTCAAGTCTATCTTTGATTTCTGTAAGCGGGTGGCGGAATACCAAGGTTCCTTGAAAGAAAAACGCCCGCCTCTCAGCAAAAAGACTTTGGAATGCCTGATTATGGCCGGCGCTCTTGATGGTCTGCCTGGGAGCAGAGCTGTGCTGATGGCCACGGTGGATAGGGCGCTAGAAGTGGCTGCCCGCTATCAAGAAGACAAGTCCAAAGGACAGATGTCTCTCTTTGATATGGGCGGGGCTGATTCCTCTATTTCTAACATTGCCGAAGTCTTGGAAGAAGCCGAGGAATGGGGCAGCGTAGAAATGCTCAACAAGGAGCGTGAAGTTCTTGGGCTCTGCCTTTCGGGGCACCCGCTTGACGAATTCCGCCCCGAATTGATCGGTTTTACCACCTGCAGCCTGAGCCAAGAAGAATTGGCCCGTAAAGAGGGCTGCGTGGTGGCCGTCGGTGGAATCGTCACGCGTATGCGTTCTATAGAAACAAAGCGCGGGGCTACTATCGGCTTTGGCGAAATGCAGGATTTCCAGGGCGAAGTGGGACTGTTTTTTAAGAAAGACACCTGGGAAAGTTTCCGGGACAAGATTTCCGAAGATGATCGCATTTTGGTGAAGGGAACGCTGGAATACCAGCGGGATAGAGAAAAAAACATTACCGAGCAGATGCAGGTGGTGGTAGAAGAAGCTTACCAGCTGGACTATGTCCGTGATCGGATGGTCAAATACATCCACGCCAACATCTATTCTTCTATGCTTTCAGAAGAATTCTTGCAGAAGCTGGAAATGGGAATGCAACAGTTCGAGGCGTTCGAAGGTGAACCTGGCAGTGAACTGGTTCTGCACATTGAGACGGAATCAAGTTACGAACATGGGCTGACACTTCACAAATACAAACTGTCCTATTCTCAAGATGTACTGAATTGGCTCAAGCAGGACATGGGCGCCTCTAAGGTCTGGGTCTCCGGGAAACCCCGCAGGTAGTTTCTGTGCAAGAACCGTTTGTCCTTTTCTGTGCAGGGGAAGATTCCGGAGATGTTCTGGGGGAAGCCTTTGTTCAGTCCATAGTCCAGCGGGGAATGCTCCCGGTGGGTACGGGTGGCAGCCGCATGCAGAATGCGGGACTTGTTCCTGTAGCAGAATTTAACGAACTTCCCGTTTCTGGATTTCTGGACGTTTTGCCTCGGACGGCTAAGCTCCAAAAAGTTTATCGAAAGCTGAAAGACCTGCTTTGTTCCGAGGAATGCAAGGCCTTTATCGCTATCGACTATCCTGGCTTTAACATGAAACTTTGCCAGGTTGCAAAAAAGATGGGGAAGCCGGTACTTTATGTAGCGCCACCCCAGATTTGGGCCTGGAAACCGGGTCGCGCCCAAAAACTGGACGGAGTGAATCTCGCCGTACTTTTCCAGTTTGAAAAAGAGGCCTATGCGCAAAAGGGCGTCAATGCCGACGTCTTGCTCCATCCGTTTCTGCTGCACGAAAACCTGTACCATACTTTGCCCTATTCGGAACAGTTGAATTCCAGTGAAGAAACCTTGCTTCTTTTTCCGGGGAGCAGGCTTTCTCAGGCAAAACGAAACATGGACTTGTTTTTAAAGGTGGCTGAGGCGTGGCTAAAAATGCCTTCGCCACAGGTCGCTACAGGTAAAAGAGTCAAGCTGATTGTCCCTCGTGAATCCCTTATACCCTCTTTGGAAAGTTACATCCAAAAAATAGGGGAGGCAGAGCGCCAACAGTTTTCTGTTCAGGTGGCGCCCGAAGATTCCGAAGAGCGTCGCATGCTGTTCGGGGCGGCATCTATGGCCCTTGCCACTCCGGGGACGGTGACTCTTGAGCTTGCCCTTTCGGGTGCGCCTCTTGTGGTTGCCACAAAGCCCGACTTCTTGACCTATGCTTTGGGCAAATTGCTTGTGAAAACCAGAACTTTCGCCATGCCCAACATTTTAATGGGAAATTCGCTGATTCCTGAATTTATAGGCAGAGGCACGAAAAAAATGGTTCCCCAGATTTTAGCGGCCATGCACAACCAAGACATCGCTAAATCAAGGCCGTTGGCCGTGTCCTTGACGGAGTGCCTCGGCAAAGGCTTTGTTCCGGATTATTTTGTCGATAAATTATTTAACGGCTGAATTTCTTGGCCAGTTCGTCCAGAGAAATTCGCATAAGTGTTGGAGTGCCGTAGGGAGATTTTAACGGGTCTTCGGTAGCCATCAGCTGGCTTACTAGCCTGGACATTTCTTCGGGTTTCAGCTTGTCGCCCGCCTGGAAGGCGTTAGTTTTGGCCCAGGCTTTCGCCATGGACTCCTGAACTTTGGCGAGGTCTGCTTTCCCTCCGTTCTCGATACAGTCTTCCAAGAACTCGTGGACCGACTTTGCTGCTCTGGAAATGGGCAGGTTACAGGGGATGGACCTGATCTGGAATTCCGAACCGCCGAAAGGCTCTACATAAAAACCCAGGGTCTTCAGGGAATCTTTTACAAAGTCGAAAATTTCCCGTTCCATTCTGGAAAATTCGGTGAGCTCCGGGAACAACAGCTCTTGACTGTCGATGGAGCCTCCGTTCTTCAGAATCTCCAGAGCCTGTTCATATAGGATCCGGCTATGGGCGGCATGTTGGTCAATGACCAAAAGCCCTTCGGAATCTTCGCTTACAATATAGGTGTTTGCCGTCTGGAATACCGCCGGGGGTACCCAGGGGGTGTTTTCGGGTTCGGGGGCTTCTTTGTTCCAGAGGGGGTCCTGCAGGGAATCTTCCAGAGAAATAAGCTTGCCCGCTTCGGGCTGTGAAAACAGGTCCTGGACTTCGTCTTTGTCGGGAGTGTAACGGCTGGTCCCGCTGTCCTTGAACCGTGGCGCCGAGGCGTTGAATTCCTGAAATTTCGGAGATGCAATGGAGGATTGGTCATTGGTCGGGACTTCTGTTCCGACTCCGCCCGCTATTTCTGAACTTAAATCGATAAGGGGGGAGTTCTTTTCTAAATCTTCTCGGAAGGTTTCTCGGATAGCGTGGGTCACTACTAGGAATACCAAGTTCTGGTTTGCAAAACGGACTTCCCTTTTGGCGGGGTGCACGTTTACGTCGAACTCCATGTCCGGCATGTCCAGGAACAGGACCGTCACAGGCTTGCAGTTGACGCCGTAGGGCTCATAAGCCTGGCTGATGGCCTTGGCGATGGCCTTGTTCTCGATGGGCCTGTTCCGCAGGTATAGGTACTGGTGATACCGTTTGCCGTTTTGTTCCGTAGTAGGCGATATAAAGCCGGTCACGTGGACGCCAGCTTCGGTGTAGTCCACCGGGAGCATCTTTTTGGCAATGCCCGACCCGATGGCTTCGGCGATGCGGGTCCGGAGCTCTCCGGGGACTCCGATAAATACGGATTTTTCGCCTACCTTGTAGTCGATACGGATTTCGGGGTGGGCCAGCGCAATTTTCAAGACGACGTCTAGAATCTTGGAGGATTCCGCCACCTCGCTTCCGAGAAATGTCCTCCGGACAGGGGTGTTGTAAAAAAGGTCTTCGATAAGAAAAGTTGTGCCTCGGCTGGCGGCCACACCTTCTCTTTCGATGACGTTTCCGCCATGAAGCACAATGCGGTTGCTTTCGCCCTGGTCCGTGGCGCTGGTAATGGTCATTTTAGACACGGCGGCGATTGAGGCTACCGCTTCGCCGCGGAACCCGTTGGTGTGCAGGTGGAACAGATCGTCGGCACTACTCAACTTAGAGGTGGTGTGCCGCAGGTAGCACAGGTCCAGGTCTGCCTGTCCCATGCCCTTGCCGTTGTCGGACACTACTATTTTTTGCTTGCCGCCCTGCTCGATTTGCACCTGGATACGGGTTGCGCCAGCGTCTATGGCGTTCTCCAAAAGCTCCTTGACTGCCGATGCAGGTCGCTCAATTACCTCGCCTGCGGCGATTTTATTGATGATTTCATCGGGCAAAATGTGTATTTTGGCGGATTCCACGGCCAAAATATAGCCATTTTTTGTTTTTTATGTTTTTTTTACTATATTGCTACAAGAGACTAACGCCAATCTTAGGCGGCTTGTCGGAGTGAGGTTATCGTGTTATCAAATCTGTTTTTACAGTTTACACATATTGAGCTGCTGATTTCTTACCCTGTCAAGGACCTCTTGACTTTGGTAAAAAAAGACCCTCGCTTTACGGTAAAGACTCTAAATGACATTTACTTTGAAGATTCCTTCGTTGATGAGAGCGTTCACCGTCTGATTATGAATACGGTGGTGAACTGGCTTTATGAGCGGGGCGAAAATCCCGATGCCTTTGTGCAGCGTATTATTGACCGCTGCGCCGCTTTTGAAGGGGTTCCTGCCCGTAGTGTGCTGCGCTCTTACCTTCCTTATGTGTCTCAGTTCTATGCCACCAAGGATGTGCGTCAGCTCTGCCTGGATATTATCCCCAAGCGTTACCCCCTGCTTACCGATCCCAAGTTCCTCCGTCGTGAAGTTGTTGATGGAAACCGAAAGGAATATTTCTCGTTCCGTTTCGATTCTCCGGGCATGTTGGTGACGAACCCCATGCGGTGGTTCAACGGTTTAGTACAAATTGGCCCTATCCTTTTGGATACTCCGCCCTACGAACACATGGAATTTAAGGCTGCCCAGACCTCTTTCATTGAAGCCTTGGAAAACAGGGCTACCGCTGAAATGCGGGATGACGGCTTTGTTTATGTGAACGGCCGTGCCGTGGGTAAGAATATGACCTTCGGGGACTGCCTCGAAGAAAATGGCCTAGAATGGGAATTTGACGCCGAAAAGAAAATGACCTGCGTCAAAGCCCTCGAAGACGTGGTGGATGAGAAGGTTGGCGCAGTCCTTATCCATAAGGGCTGTTACTATGGTGCCCCTGCCGCAATCGTATTTTTTGATTACAAGGCCGATGTGGTGGCTCCGGAGCCCTTCAATAAGCTGATGAGTGCCGTGGTCAAACAGGAATTTGATTCCTGGAAGCCCATCCAGAAGGCTCAGGAGCAGCTTTTGGAAGGCTTAAACGACTCCGTGACGGTCATTTACTATAAGAGCGATGATTCCATTTCGGTGAACAGCAAGCACTTGATGCGCAACGTGCCTGCCCGAATCCTTAGAAACTTGCTCCGCGAATACACCGCAACAGGTCGTGAAGAATACGAAAACCGCGAATTCAAGAGGGATCCGGCTATCTGTATGGATCCGCTCCGCCCGAACTTCGAAAGCCGCCTGAACCGTGTTATTGCCCATATTAACGGCACCGACGACAAGGATGGTAACGTATCGGAAGGCGTCAAGAAATACTTTGAAATTGAACGTCACCGCCGTGGCGGATTCAGGTTTGTGCCTAAGTGCAAGATTATATTTAGAGAAGAGTAGAACTCTTTGTAAGAAAGAAATAGAAATTTAAATAAGAAAAACAAAAGTTCCAAAGCCCCAAAGAATTGGTATATTATGAGCGTTGGGATATTAATGGGTAATTCTTAGGACAATTTATATCATTGCTCCCCTCCTGATGAGTTCTAAGTTCTTTTAATTTCTCAATATTTTCTCCTTCTTAGGAAAGGTCCCCCGCGAGGGGGGCCTTTCTTATTGTATGAACCGAAAACCACCAGCTGGGCTGGTGGTTCTAAAGAAGCCTTCTGGCGTTACGTCTTTGAGGGAATAAAAAGCTCTTGGTTAGATTTGAAATGCGGACTGGCATCTGCAAAACAAACAACCAAGAGTGTAAAATGCAAAATAGTAATAATCACAACATGATGGCACATACGACGTGGAACTGCAAATATCATGTGGTTTTCGCGCCTAAATATCGCAGGAAGGTGTTTTTCGGGGAGAAAAAGGCCGAAATCGGCAAGATCCTTCGCACGCTTTGTGATTGGAAGGGGATAAATATCCTGGAGGCGGAAATTTGTCCGGACCATGTCCACATGTTGCTCGAAATATCCCCGCCGTAGAACCTGATTTTGTTGAAGGACTCGTCAATGGTTGGCATCGCCATAAAAAAAGAAAGGTCCATTGCGAATATTCGACGTGATGTATAATGCTTTAACTGAGATCTCTCGTACAATCCCAGATGGTAGTCCATTGCAACGGAGTCGACTTGTTGGTCTATAAGTTGTGCGAGTTCCCTACGTTCTTTTTTTGGATAAAGAATCCCGCTTCATCCGGTATGTTAGTTGTGAGAGTGCACTTTGTACCCTATGGCGGATATTTGGTTTTTGCTGTGCTACAGTTGAATCGATATGTTGCTTTTGCTCAAGGTATATTCGGTAATACGATGTATCTGGAAGTTTTGAGGAAAATTGGTCAATTCCTTCTTCATCATTATATTCAAAAAACTGAAATTGTCCTCGCGATATGTAAAAGCCGCTCCCTATAGGCTTTTGGGAAGAACAACGTAGCAGGTACCGGCATGACCAATTAAGTAAAACCTCTTGCCGAAGTGAATCCAGCGGTTCTTCGGGGTGTTCCGCATAAAAAAGAATAAGGCTGTCCCGAATGGGGTTAAAAACCGCTTCAAAAGAATATGCGTCTGTTGCAGCGTTTATCAGGGATGAATCAGGCAATGAAAAGGATTTTGTGACGGAATCCGCTATAATCGGCATTGAGTCAATGCTCGATTCGTATTCCTCAGGATCAACACAGTCTAAACACATGCGAATGGAGCCCGCAAAAACTTGCGCAACTAGCACTAATATGATAAAGAAGGTTGCCTTCATTTACTTAGCCTCTATTCAAAACGGCCATGGCGGAGCATTATCACTTTCTTTGTGGCATTCTTTTGTATAATCGATTTCGATGAGATAAGTGGAGTCTATACCGCAATCGTTCACAATGGGAACAAAACGCTGTTCTATGTAGTATGTGGAATCCTCGTCAATAGAGGCAAAATCATAATTTGGCGGTAAAGACGAATCATAGTCAAAGTGTTCGTGCAAAGTAGATCTTGTTCCTGTGGAATCATAGAAGGCTCTTTCCGTAGAGTAAAAGGTTTCTATCCAAGTAGAAGTTCTTCCTTTACGTACATTGAACGAAACTACGGGAAATATCGTCTTCTTGTCGCCGCAAAAAACGGTTTCCGCCATAAAAAAACGGCCGTACTCCCAGTCCGAATCCTTTAAGTCGTCTTCGTGCTCGTATACGCTTAATCTTCTGAAAGAATCTGCAGGATTTGATTTGGGGTGGATAAGTGTATCTCGAAACAAATGATAGATAGTCCCATCGTTGTATACGGAAATATGAACAGAATCGGAATTTTCGGGTGGCTCTATATCTATTATTAGTCCGCAGCTCTGGTATAAATCCCACTGGCTTGTACAGAAAAAACCGCAGCAGGCCCAACAACAAAGAATCATTACACTAATGACAAGTGCTTTTCGTTTCATCCGTGTAATCTTTGCAAGTCTCATGGGGTAGAATATAAAAAACGCCCAGGCTTTTAATCTGGACGTTTTTGAAAGAGGAGGGGGAGGTGCCGCCCTAAAACCCGAAGTCATTTTCTTTAATGCGAAAATTTCTATGGACTGTGTTGTGTAGCCGATTTTGAATACATGTTGAATACATTCTTTTTTAAAAAAGTGCAAACAATACCATACAAAAACCGCCAAGGCTTATGTATATTAGTTTATTATGAAATATTTTTTCTTTCTTGCTTTGGTGATTTTTATGGGGGCTTTCGTTGGTTGCGAAGACTCTGGGGTGGATAAGGGACCGGAAACCAGCGAAACGGGTAAATCGCCTGAAATTATAGATGATGACGCTAACATCGAAGATGAAGGAACTCATCAGGGCTCTTTCCTGAATTCTGAGGGTAAAGTTGATGTAGAGCGTGTCGTCGCCTATGCAAAAAATGTAGCTGACACTCTTTCCGCTATTTTTCTAAAGGATTATGAATCAAAAAATGTGGTGGCATGGTATAAGGCAAAAGCCCAAATTGAATACGTTCATGACACCACGAAAGTTTTTGTGTATGCTCTTTATCTGTTTGACGACGATTCTTTTGTGATGACCAAAAATCAGGTTGAAATTAGGCCTGAAGGCATTACTTATTCTAGGCTGCGCGATGATAGTGGAACTTGGACTATCTCGGATGGGGGTGAATTTGGAAATGGTACGGTTACATTAAATCTACGTTCGTTGTATTTGGAACTTCCTATTGAGATGGGAACGTTTATCTATGGGTGGCAAGATATTGTTTTTACGCTGATGAATGAACCTTCGCCCGCTCCTTGTGAAGAACTGACATCACATTCTGACTAGAAAAACGAGGCTGCGGACCGTATGTGATTCACGGGACGAGAATGTTTACCCAGCACTCTAGGGCTTGATGGTTATCGGAGTTCCGTCCTTGACGGCGGCGTAGATTTCTTCGATTTCGTCGTTTGTGACGGCGATACAACCGGCAGTCCAGTCCTTCCACCTGTGCCAAAATTTAAAGAGAAATGCCGGAACCTTGTTTGGGTAGCCGTGGATCATGATGTCGCCGCCGGGCTCGTAGTTGCCAACTTTTGCGGCCTCAATTTGCTCCGCGTTCGGGTACGAAATCTTCAGCGATAAATGAAACTTGCTTTTGGGGTTGTGAAGCACGATGGTGTAGTCGCCTTCGGGCGTCTTGTTGTCACCGGACTTGACTTTCGCTCCGATCGGATTTTTGCCCAAAGAAATTCTGTACGTCTTGACAACACTATCGCCGTTGCGCAAGTGCATTTGGCGTTTTGCCTTTTCTACGAGAATGTTGTCGATGGGTGAGGTGAACATGGGTTATATGAAATTTAAATAAAAAAAAGGGGGAACGCCTTCCCACCACCTAAAGGTGGCCATGTACACTAAGGCCTAAAGGCCAAGTGTCCAAAGGTCGCTGCAGCCTTGCCCTTCAGTCACCCTGGAGCGGAGCGATAGGGCCCATGGCAAGTCTTCCGCTTCCCCTACGCCTAGGGCTCCGCCCTAAAACAAAAAAAACTTATGCTCTACGAATGTAAGCGATACAGAATCTAGCTTTGAGTTTGAAATCCACCCTTGGCATCTTGAACCGTTTTCATAGTTTTTTTGATACAGGAGAGATGATGAATCCGTTGATTTTAAAATGTAAACAGAATCGTTAGTTTGCAAGTAACAGTGTACATCTAGAAGTTCTTTTTCTCGATATAGGCTGATTGCCCCTTCCTTACTTGCATAATTTTGTGCACAGCAAGTTAGTATTAGTGTTGTAATAATCAATGCGATAAATTTGATTTTCATTTATATAGATTCCGTCAAAACTTTTATTATAAATATACAAAACACCCGGCTTTTAAACCGAGCGCTTTTCGTAATGCTTGTGGATCCTATCGGTCGCCTTACGGCTCCCTCCAGGATGACGATTAGGGGTGGATTGCGCTCCTTCGAACCTAACTCTACTAAGGGGCTGAAGCCCCTAGTATCGTATATCGCCTTTACGAGGCTCGCAATGACGTGGAAGCTGATTGATAGACCTCGTACCTCAGAGCGTAGCGACCTCAAAGGCACGAAGTGCCGACCTCACACCTCATTCCTACTTAAGGAACTGCATATACGGCAGCTTGCTTGCAAGTTCCTGCACCTTGTCGGCGTTGGCCATGAGGGCGGAGCGTGCGTGCCAGGAGCCGTCGAGGAACTGACCGCGGGGGCCGTCGGCAAGTGTGAGCTCGATGGTTTCGTCACCCATCTTGAGCGTGCGGCTTTCGGTGCTCGTGACGAGTTCTTCGCTCGGGTGTGCTTCGATCCAGGCGAGGATCTTCTCAGCCACTTCGTGGCTCACCTTGTAGCAGGGCACGCCAATGGCGACGCAGTTACCGAAGAAGATTTCGGAGTAGCTTTCGGCGATGATGGCGCGGATGCCCCAGCGCTTCAGGGCCTGCGGAGCGTGTTCACGGCTGGAACCGCAACCGAAGTTCTGGTTCGAGACGAGAATGGAACCGTTCTTGTAGGCCGGATCGCGGAAGGGGTGGACCTTGCCCTGAGCGGCGAGGCCTGTGATATCGTCGGCAAAGGCGTTGTCGCCGAGGCCTTCGAAGGTGACGCACTTGAGGAAGCGTGCCGGGATGATACGGTCAGTGTCGATGTCGTTACCGCGTACAGGAACGCCGGAACCTTTAACAATGTCGATAGAATTCATTTTTTAAATCTCCTTAGCGTTACTTGATGTACTTGCGGACGTCGGTGACACAGCCTTCAATGGCGGCGGCGGCCACCATGGCGGGGCTCATGAGGATGGTGCGGCCCGTGGGGCTGCCCTGACGGCCCTTGAAGTTACGGTTGCTGGAGCTTGCGCTCACCTGGCGACCCTTGAGCTTGTCCGGGTTCATGGCGAGGCAGAGCGAGCAGCCCGCTTCGCGCCATTCGGCACCGGCTTCCTTGAAAATCTTGTCGAGACCGAGAGCTTCGGCTTCCACCTTGATCTTCATGGAACCAGGCACCACCCACATCTTCACAGTCGGGGCGACCTTGTGGCCCTTGATGATTTCGGCGGCGGCCTGCAAGTCGCTGAGGCGGCCGTTGGTGCAGCTGCCCACGAACGCGATATCGATCGGGCGGCCAATCATCTTGGAGCCTTCTTCCCAGCCCATGTATTCGTAGGCTTCGGAGATGACCTTCTTTTCGCTGCCTTCGAATTCGTTGATCTTCGGCATGTTGCCGTTGAGCGGGATGGCCTGGGCCGGAGTGATTCCCCAGGTGACCATCGGTTCGAGGTTGTCGCAGTTGATTTCGACTTCGTCGTCAAACTGGGCGTCGGCGTCGGTAGCCACGGATTTCCAGTAAGCAACGGCCTCGTCCCACTTGTCGGCCTTCGGGGCGTACGGACGGCCCTTGAGGTATTCGAACGTCTTTTCGTCGGGGTTGCAGTAACCGACGCGGGCGCCACCTTCGATAGCCATGTTGCAGACCGTCATGCGGCCTTCCATGCCCATTTCTTCGATGACCGGGCCTGCAAATTCGTAAGCGTAGCCAACGCCACCGTTCACGCCGAGCTTTGCGATGTAGGCGAGGGCCACGTCCTTGGCGGTCACACCCGGCTTGAGCTTGCCGGTGAACTTGATGCGGCGAGTCTTGAGCGGGCTCATGGCGAGCGTCTGGGTGGCGAGAACGTCGGCCACCTGGCTCGTGCCGATACCGAACGCGATAGCACCGAAGGCACCGTGCGTTGCCGTGTGCGAGTCACCGCAAGCGACGGTCATACCCGGCTGGGTCACGCCTTCTTCGGGGCCCACGATGTGGATCACGCCCTGTTCGCAGGTGCTGGGGCCAAAGAACTTGATGCCGTTGTTCTTGGTGTTGTTTTCAATATGGGAGAACATCTCTTCGGAAATGCCGTCCTTGAGCGGGCGGTTACGTTCCGGGAAGGTGGTCGGAATGATGTGGTCCACCGTGGCGAACGTGCGTTCCGGGAACAGCACCTTCTGGCCTTCTTCGCGGAGCTGCGCAAAAGCCTGCGGGCTCGTGACTTCGTGGCAGAGGTGGAGCCCGATAAAGAGCTGGCACTGGCCGCTCGGGAGCTTTGCTACCGTGTGGCTTTCAAAAATCTTCTGATAGAGTGATTTTCCCATGATTTTGTCTCTTTGTGTTTAAATTGCGGGTCAAATATAGAAAAAAGACCCGAATGGGTCGCCGTGAGCAACAAAGTCCCAGTTATTAAACTGGGACGGTTGCGATAGTGAGGCGATACCGGAGGTCTATTTTGGGCATAAGAGCCGAACGGTCGCTATAGGGGGGGGGGTGCCTCCCCCTGGTTCGCACTCCGTCGCTCTCCACCCCCTCTGCGGGGACACCCCGCAACGCCCCGTCTCCCGCTTGGGGAATCTTCTTTGTTTTCTTAAAAATTTACTTAATATTCTTCTTAAAATTTTATATATTTATGGCAGGAGGTCCTTATGCCCTGTATTCTACCTGTTTCTGATTTGCGTAACTACAACGAAGTCCTCAAGAATGTCTCCAAGGACACTCCCGTTTACTTGACCAAGAACGGCAGGGGTTGCTATGTGGTTGTGGACATCAAGGAATACGAGCGGATGGTAGCCGAACTGGAACTGCAACATGCCCTCGCTGAGGGTGAGAACTCCGCCAAAAAGAAGGGCTGGTTGTCTGTCGCCGACATCCGCAAGAAATTGTGATAAACCGGTTAGGTTTTTAACAAATCTCAGCAAGTGATTTGCGGAACAGATTCTTTTGAACTGTCGCAAAATTTGCGACAGTTGGGATATCTCTGAGTTCTCCCTTTTCGGCCTTTTTGGTCATTTTTTCTCCTTAGAAAGCGTATTCTGCTCCAATTTCTGTGATTCTTTCAGCACCTCCTCCAGCGTAAAATCCTCCTGCGTAAAGAAGAAGGTGCTCTTGCCCAAGTCTTTCAGCGAAGCCCCGAAATGATAGGCGGTATCATCGATGAATAAAAAGCGGTCATGCATTCCGTAACTCGGCAGAACCTTCATCGGGCTGTCGGGATACTGCTCGTTATAAGTCGCCAAATCCAACTCCAGAACCTTGCTTTTATCGTAGGTGTAAATGGTTACGGAAACTCCTTTCTCCCGCTTGAGCATCATGGTCAAGGTCTTTTCGGTCACATACCTATCCACGAGAACAATTTTCTTTTTTGCCTGACGAATCAGGTCGCAAACAAACGCGTAGGCTTCAAACTCTTGATTGTTATAGAACAACCCCTTGGACTTGAGTTCGCCACGATCCATCGCCTCGAAAAGAGTGTCGAATTTTTGGTCGTGGTCAAGAAGTTTTTGCTCTTGTACGGACATTTTGTTGTCCTGTTCGATGATTTTTGTTTCCATATTGGACAGACGGTTGACTAGCCCGCCGCCACCCATAAGGGTGTGCCGCAATTGCACAAATGCTCGCATAATGGCGATGTTGACTCTAATTGCAGACTCGCTTTTCAAAACCGAAGAAAGCATTGCAACCCCTTGCTCAGTAAAAACATAGGGCATATACTTGATGTTCGATCCTCGCTTGTTGTTCGTGTTCAAGGTCGCAATTTGCGATCTTGAACGTTTTTCTGTGACAGGTAATCTGATTTTTTTTATTTCTTCTGCAACCAGTTGAAAGCAAAAATCTTCAGGAAATCGCTCAATATTGCGTTTTACTTGTTCGTTTATACGTCTGGTTTCCACGCCGTAGAGCGTCGCCAGGTCTCGGTCAAGCAGCACCTGCTTGCCCCGAATGACCTGAATCATCTTCTCGACCCCCGACTCCACGAGCGGGTTTGTCGCCACAATTTCTGTTTTTTCGGCCTTTTTGGTCATTTTTTCTCCTTACAAAGAAAAAAAGCCGTATTTCCATAGCCCGCAACCTAAAATGGCTGCTATGGGATATAGAAATACGACTTTTCGGGGGGTAATATACAAAAAGGGAACTGGAAAAAGCAAATCCCGGCATCTCCTTACAAATCTTTCCCTCGATGTGTACATTCCCTCGTTCACAGATTCACTTTGTTCGACTGTTCACTCGGGAAGCACACATCTCAGTCAAAAAACACAAAAATGGCTCTGGTTTACAAGTGTTTCGCAGTCAAGAACGGCTTTTACAGGTATGAACCGTTCTCGCTGGAGGAAACTCTTGTGACTGTTAGTCCCTGCGAGTTTCCGCCGAGAGTCCTGATTACTTGCGTATTATCGGCAATTTCCAGGAATTGTAACAGTTTTTTTTCTGTCCTGGTTTTATTCCTGCTCATAAAGAGCCCCTATAAGACAA